>NZ_JAHHPN010000933.1:0-3043 GCF_024606325.1 Endozoicomonas sp. ONNA1 | reverse complement strand
ACAGGGGTTATCGGGGTCCAGCAGATCGTTAAATTTTGGCAGATCGTCGCTGGTGAGCTTGCGGATGTCCATCACCAGAGTGAGCGGCTGTGACCCTTCAAACAACTTGCCTGAACGCAGGCTGTGACGACCATCGGCGGCAATACTCAATCGGCTCACCAGGTTAGCCTGTGAGAGGTCATCAGGATGGGAAACAAGAATGACATCCTGATGTCCATCGCCGGTCCGGGCGTCTAAAAGCTGTCGAACCTCATCATCACTGCCGACAAAACGAAAGTCGAAGGACTGAGGGGCTTGTTGGAGCGAGCAGTCCATTGACGATACGGTTCTCGCTTTCTCAGGCATCGTTACCGGAGGGGACGATCTATTGAGTTCGGGCGTTACGTCAATGCAGGCTTCGACAGTCTTTTCTGACGATAACTCCAGCTTTGCTACCTTGGCTGGTACGCTATTACCAGAAACGGGTTTCTTTACTTCCCCAACAATCCGGCCATCCATAGTCAACCTTTCTCCTTAAATCTGAAGGACTGCATTGAAACTGTTTGATTGTTTGACCTTCGGATAGGAAGAAAGTTCTATTTGAATGGTTACCTGCAATCCCTTGAAGGAAGTCAGCGATCTCGAAAAAAGACCCATTGGCTGTCGCCGCACAACTGCGTGGATGCAGGAGCAATGGCCGTGTAGGGCAGACTATTCCCAGTCAGTCCACAGAGATTGGTTATCCAATGCGTCACAAAGCGAATTCAAATTCACGCTGTTCACAAACTCCCTGGCAATTTTTTTCAGCTCATAGGGTTTGAGCACCAGAGCATTACTGGCGTTTTGAGCCTGCTTTAAAAAGCAGGCATCCTTACGCGAGTGCTCAAAAACGTAAGAACTATTAATTTGAGTCATCATGGCATACAGCTCTTTTCGTGAGGATGGGTCATGAGAGCCATAGCTGCAAAGCTCCGACGAAGTCCTGAAGGATGCATGGCCCCAGCAATACATTAAACGACCACCCTTTGAGAGGGTCACGTCATACAGGTAATGAGTGAAAGCCTGCTGAATCGCTTGCCAACATCTATGCCTCAGCTTCTTTCTCACCTGTGACACAAAAAAGGAATTCACTTCGGTATTTTCCAATAACTGCTTCAAGTCAGGGCTGGTGTTAACTTTTCGTTGAAACAGGGTTTCGTGCTTTTCCTTTATCGCTCGGGCGTTCCAGTCAGGCCCCCCCACGATAATCACCGGACGCCGGTTCATCTTACCCGAGTTTAACTGCTCAAACGCCGGATCATGCACCAACATTCGTTCTATATTCGGAACGCCCTCAGGTTCGTCCGTCCAGACGATCTGTATGGATGGATCGACAATGTCATTTTCAAGGAGTGGCGAACTCCCATCATGACAATGAGTGATGAAGAAGGTGTCATTTTTTTTCTTTTGGAAGTTTTCGTAGGCTAACTGCCATACCTGGCTATTTTTTTCCCTGGACAAAAATTTCCTGTACCACATTTTCAGGCAGTGGGTGGCTTTAGCCTTCAGTTCATCGATGCTTTCAAGAGCCCACAAAAGCTGCCAATGTTCTTCGGGATTCTCAATACGGTCATCGCAGGTCGGCAGTGGGTCCAGCCAACCCAATGTCAGGGCTTCATCGGCAAGGCGAATAACCGGGGGGGTCTCCAGGTCACTCTTTGACAACATATCCACCATTGAATTCAACCACTGTTGAGGGTTTGCTCCGCCCTGAACAATCATTTTTGAATGCAATGGCTTGAGCAGTTCAGTGACCTGAACTTCGTCACCGTCGGCTAATATTTGCTGTACTGCCTCCGACATCGGTTTGTAGATACGGGTATTATAATAACGGCCGTAACGCACATTACCGACTAATGCCTTCTCGTCAGAACTCAATGTGTCTGTCTCCAGCGACTCTAACATTGAGACACCGGTTGCAAAACCGGTTACATCTTTTCTGTCCCAGAGATTCCTTACTATTCCGGAGTTACTCAGATCATCGGTGACGGGTAATGCACCGCCTGTTTCAAGGGCTGTGTTCAGTTCCTCAAGGCTAATGCCACAGGCTTCAGCCAGAGCTTGCTGTTGTGCTGAATCAGCCCCTTTAAAGAGTTTCTTAATCCTCTTTGATTCGCCGCCAGAACCACTGACCCGCTTGGTGGGTTGGAACTTGGACAGGATTTCTGTTGCCTCGACAGGTGCCCCGCCCAAATCCACGAACTTCCAGGTTTGGCCTCCGTCAACGGAACACTCTGCAAAGGCATGATCACGGTTAATAATTTGCCGACATGGAATCCCAAAATAACGACAAAAAGCAACAAAAACAGGCGCACGATGACGGCAGCTACCTTGCCGCCGTGTTACCAGGAAGTGAAATAAATTTGCACCGTACTCTGGTGCAGCATTACCGGAGAACTGTTGGCAATAGTGCTCGATTGCATTAATTCGTTGCTCTGGGTCTTTAGCGTTTTCTATTGTCTCTAAAAGTTGCTTTACTTCACACGACAGTTCGTCGATGTGCCTAAAGCGCCTGAACAGTTTCTCCAATACTGTTTTCATACCTTCGGAGCAGCGGGCGTCAAAACGGTTTGATGCTTCTGACCAGGCTTCTTCAACAGATGTTTTTTCGCGCGGTTTCCGCTGTTCTACGACATAAGCAAATTGAATATTCTGGTTGTCTTCGGCCTCTGCAACATACAGCGTGTGAAGTCCGGTATATCGATCTCTGATCAGAGTGTATGGCAAATCGGGCTTCATGCGCAGGGCCACGATATAGTCGTCAGGCGTCAGGCTGGGCAATGCATATCGACCATTGTCTGATGCCCAGTCAAAGGTCGCCAGTGTTTGATCGCTCGCTAATGTTCCTTCCGGGATGTATCGTTGGTGGGCAAAGGATGTTTATGTGTCTCCTGAGGGTGATGTCAAACTCATCGATATTAATGATCAACACATGCAGGGGGCCGAAGTTCTCTCACCGGCCCGGTTATCAGGGCCTGATCAGGAAGTAACATTAGCGAGCGATCAAACACTGGCGACCTTTGAC
>NZ_JAHHPN010000932.1:0-5350 GCF_024606325.1 Endozoicomonas sp. ONNA1 | reverse complement strand
GACTATGGCTGAAAAATTCCGTGACGAAGGTCGTGACGTACTGCTGTTCATCGACAACATCTATCGTTACACCCTGGCGGGTACTGAAGTTTCTGCTCTGCTGGGTCGTATGCCCTCTGCGGTAGGTTACCAGCCAACTCTGGCGGAAGAGATGGGTGTCCTGCAGGAGCGTATTACTTCTACCAAGACCGGTTCCATCACCTCTATCCAGGCCGTATACGTACCAGCGGATGACTTGACTGACCCGTCTCCGGCGACCACCTTCTCGCACCTTGATGCGACAGTCGTTTTGAGTCGTGACATCGCCTCCAAGGGTATCTACCCTGCGATCGACCCTCTGGACTCTACTTCCCGTCAGCTGGATCCTCTGGTCATCGGTCAGGATCACTACGACGTAGCTCGTGGTGTACAGACTGTATTGCAGCGTTATAAAGAGCTGAAAGATATCATTGCGATTCTGGGTATGGATGAACTGTCTGAAACCGACAAACAGACCGTAACCCGTGCTCGTAAGATTGAGCGTTTCCTGTCTCAGCCGTTCTTTGTCGCGGAAGTTTTCACCGGCGCGCCTGGTAAGTACGTTTCCCTAAAAGACACCATCAGTGCCTTCAAGGGGATTCTGGCTGGTGAATACGATCACCTGCCTGAACAGGCATTCTATATGGTCGGTGGAATCGACGAAGCGATCGAGAAAGCCAAGTCCATGTAATGTCCGGGGCGCTCTGTTTTTCATGAGCGTCACCCCGCACCGGAAATGGCTCCTGCATTTCCGGTTTAACGTTCATTCGTGAACATAAGAGGAGGTGACACAAATGGCGATCACGGTTCACTGTGACATCGTTAGCGCCGAGGAGGAGATCTTCTCCGGACTGGTAGAGATGGTTATTGCTACCGGTTCTCTGGGTGATTTGGGTATTGCCCCCGGACACGCGCCTCTGCTGACTGATCTGAACCCGGGACCAATCCGCCTGATCACTCAGGGTGGTGAAGAAGAAGTGTTCTACATCTCAGGTGGATTTCTGGAAGTGCAGCCTAATCAGGTTAAGGTTCTGGCTGACACGGCCCTGCGTGCAGACGATATGGATGAGCTTGCTGCTGAAGAAGCCAAGAAACTGGCTGAACAGGAGCTGACTAATCAGAGCGGAGAGTTTGATTACTCCCGTGCGGCAACCCAGTTGGCTGAAGCTGCTGCCCAGCTCCGTACTCTGCAGGCCATTCGCAAGAAGCTTGGTAAATAAGCAACTTGCGTCTTATAAAAAAAACCCGGTTGATTCCGGGTTTTTTTTGCCTGAAAAAATGAAGTATTTTGTCTTTCTTATTGTGCCATTAAAAATCGGAGCCCGTTGCTCCCTAAGTTATTTTCCAGAGATGGAACATCAGTCAATTCGTCAGCATTAATGTTGTTGGGTTGCCAGGAGAACGGATCTTCGTGATAGGCATAAGTCCAGTGGTTTGTATTGATGAATACTAACATCAACGCATTATCAATATATTGAGGTGTATCGGCAGGGTTAATCTCTTCCGGCTGGCCCTGGTTCCATACGGTCACCTGCAAATCAGGGCTATGGTTGAATTGCGGGTGTATTACAACAACTCTTCTGCCGAATGCCAGAGAAGCGAAGGCAGCCATGGATATATCCACCCAGCCCTCTGGCCCGTCCGATGATATTTGGGCTAAAAGCTCTGGGGCTAAAGACATAATGCTTTCGGGAACATAGCCCTGATAGCTTGAGGGGGAGGCAAGATAGTTTTGTAACTCACGCCTGACGCTTTCTTCATCGTAATCGGGTAATTGCTGTGCCAGTGCATGGGTAAAACAGTGTCCATCGCCGGGAGTATCGCCCAATGTCAGCTGTTTTTGTTCGAGAAATTCATTGAGTTGCCGGGTATATTCAGACCCATCTGTGGTCTTCGTGTTGAGTGTTTGATGAATAGCTGATAGCCGGTTCGCAATATCTTCACGGGCCAGGTGGTTAAATATGAATTTTCTTTGATAACCGTCTATGTAATGCATATGGGGATGAACCGTTGCGTTGCCAATGCCAATCGCATGAAAGATTGATACCCAGAGTGCGGTGTGCAGGGGAGAGTAGCTATAAGCAGCAATGAAGTTTACGACATCAATCTCACTGTAACCGGGGCGCAGAAAACCAATGCTGAACATCACTTGCAGCATTTTCGAAATGCTCAGGTCGTCCGTGCCAAGGCTGGCAACCCCTTCATTAAGCAACTCAGGTGCTGTTATTGGAGAGTTAACAACAACCTCCTTGATTCCTTCTGGAAGTCTTTCTTTACCCGCGCTGATCATAAAGAATCCCCGGGGTTTTTCGCTGTCATTCCTGCTGCGATGATCGGCGTTGAGACCTGTGAAATCAGGTGTCGATGTAAAAGGGAAGACTTGGTTTTCTGTGCTACGCCCTTGCTGTTGGGCTTGCCCGTTTTTATATTTGTTCGCAGAGTTTTTCAGAGCCGAATAGCTGACTGCACTCAGCATAACAAAATCCTGGGGGTTAAAAGCCAGCTGTGTCTCATTGTGATCCGGTAAAAGTCGGACTAAAGCATAAATACTTGATATGTGCCGGTTGACAAATAGTCTCAGGGCTTTCTCCTGTTCCCGTACAAATTTCCGTTGCCGTTCCAACTCCAGGTCCGGGTCCTGCATCCACCTCTTTGTCCGTCTCCGTTGCAGAAGGATAAGTGGGTCCATGTAAGTTGATTTTATGATTTCAAACACTGCTACCTTTAGTTGAATGACCGAGCTGGATAATTTATGCATTTCCCAGGCAGCCAATTCGGTCTCGGCATTGGCTGGCTTCTGTTTAATAATGTCTAACAGGTCAGCTGTTGTCATATTGTCGAAATGAGTGGTACTGAGTTCTTGTGATAAACGTTCAAAAAGATCAGCCAGGGTGAAATCCTCACCCAGGCCAAGCGCATCGACGAGCCTCCCAACGAAACCTTCTTCCTGATGTGTCAACGCTATCAATTTTTTTTCTGATTCCTGATCGCTACTTTCTGCCTGATCTGACTGCATTGGACCACAAACGGGTGATACCGAATAGGCCAGGAGAAAGTCGCTTGGCGGTTTCGGTACAGAGTCCTCATTGTTAAGGAGCATAAGCCTTATTTGTATAGCCATTGAATAAAGCTCTGACGTATTGTCACGTCTTGAAAAAAAACCGGGCAGCGGATGAATAATGTCTGAATTAAGAAGCTGTATCAGTTTTTCGGGGTATTCAGTGAAGTACTGAAAAAGTAGCCCGGTTATATCTGTTTTATCTTCAACGTCTCTACGATCAACGTAATGCCAGAAAGAAGGAGTGGCGTTGGGATCTTCAGGTTCATATTCAAGCAGGTCGTGAAGGCTTAACACGTTAGAGGCCTGAGTTGCAAAGCGTACGGTCGACTTTTCCAGTTCAAGGTAGTTATACGTTTTTTTATTGTAATCACACCTTGTCAGATCCTCCCTTACGTGAGTGTAAAAATTAAAATTGTCTCTGCATCTCGACCACAGGGCAAAAATATAGGTTGCAGGCAATACGTTTCTAGCTGAATCAGCATCATGGCCGCTTTTAATCTGCAGATAGATATCCAGCAGTTTTTTTCTTACCAGCTGGTAAGAGTGCTTCTGTTCCTCATTTCCTGCCTGAACCGGAGAGGCTGTATACAAAAGAGCGAGTACAAGTGCTTTAAATTGACTTTTTTTTTGATGCAACACTTATTAGTAGAGCTTTTGTTAACGCTGCCCATCAGTTTTTTAATAACCATAGTACCTTAATAGCCTGTTTATGATTTTACTTCAGGTTGCCAATTATAGTTGAACTTTATAAGAATTAATTTTTATTGAATCAGCTTAAAATCTCGTAATTTGAGAACGGGGATGTAAGCTCGGCTTGCAAAGTAAACGCCCTGTGCTAACTTTTCCCCGTCAGGCGTTTTTAGTGATTACTCTACCTGACAGGAAAAGAAAAATACCTTCCGTTTTCTGTTCGTGTTTTTCAAAAATCCGAGGGTTGGGGCAGATTGCCGAACAAGGCGTATCCCGATATTGGGTAAGTGATACATGCGGTCGTGTATGACGGCCTGGTTGTAGGAATTCTCGTTGTTTAGGTCAGGGAGGATCTCAACGTCAAGGAGCTTAAAGTATGAAACGAGTTTTACGGGCTTTACCCGTATCGTTGTTGTCCATTCTCATCACTTACGATGGTATAGTTTTTGCGGTTGAGCAAGGCATCGGATTGCGTACGTACGCGTATTCAGAACAATCAAGAAATAAAAAGCTTTATGAGGCGCTGGCGGCTTCGGGTGTGTTATTTTTTGCAGCAGGTTACATGATCGGGGTTGCTTCCTCGATACAAGTTTTAGGCCACGCGAAAGCAGAGACAAAAAATCCCGATCATTTCCCATTACGTCAGAGTAATGTCAGCGGTAATTTAAGCGAACTGTTGCAAGCCACGTCGGCTCCCCGGGAGTATCAGAAAACAATTATCGATCAATACAATCTAGTTCCATTTAGTATTAGCGAGGATAACTATGTTGATCCAGAGAAAAAGCTGAAGTATCTGTGGGCAGGAGCGACTTTCCTTGATACCAATTCCCTGCACCTTGTTGATAATGCCGACCTCCAACCAGCACTATTTCCATTGAACACAGCCTATGATCCGGCTTATCCCTATGGATCTGCAACCCAATTTTGTATTTCTCCATTGCCGGCACCTTTCACCAAAAAGTTCCGCTGCAATGATCAGCAACTGACCGGGTTCTGTCGAGTCAAGTTTATGTTGAATGGCAAAACCAGTACCTTGGTTGGTATGCTGGCCAATACACCCGATAACGTCAGCGGATGCCTTTTGTCGAGTCGAAAACAAGATTATTTCCTGGAATCTTTGGGGGATGAAACTTTGCTACCCAGAGACATTTTGGTCACTGACAAAAAGTATTATCAGATCAATGTTACTTATGACAAAGTCTCCTACCGATTTCAGGAATCGCCCGGGCAACCAGTAACCTTTGCATCAGAAGTGATGCTGTCTGGAAGCCTGCGTCATGAAAGCTTGTGTAAAAACGACGCCAGCCCCGGAACCGAATGGTACAACGATGGGGCTCATAGCGGTGGGTATGGATGCGCAGGCCTGACAGCCGAAGCAAACCCGGCGGGCGATATATCTCACTTTGTTCCTGTTCGGCAGAAGGCCCATAAAAGCAGACAATCTTCCGTGATATGGCAGAAAGTGCCATCACAAGAGAATAAAGGGGCAATTAAAACTGAAGTTCAGGAATACTTTTGCTCCCCCAGAAAACCGTATAAAGAATTTATTCTGGGCTCACTGGCCGGGGAGTGATCCAATAA
>NZ_JAHHPN010000931.1:0-5032 GCF_024606325.1 Endozoicomonas sp. ONNA1 | reverse complement strand
ATAATGCTAAACACTTTCATCCTGGCAAAAAGGGTGGGCAATGGCGGCTTGTCCCTGTTGTAAGAAAATCCGATCTTTCTTATCCGGAGGGTTTTCAGCAGTTTTTTAGCACTTTGGACCACCCTTCCCGCACGTTCAGCGGTATCTGGATTTTCACCGCTATAGTGTCTCTGTAATATGCCCTGATGCCTGGGTACCAACACCGAGAGCACCTCGGGGGGAATGTCTGTGGCGTCTTCAGAATCTTCATCCTCCATGGATTCAATCGTCTCCTCTATCGGAGCCGGGTCCGTCTGAGTGGCGGCAGGGTTCAGACTCTCACTGGCTGAGACCACACTCCGGCGATCCTGATCAACTCGCCTTAGTTTTGGTGATGGATGTTCAGGACTCTGTTGATGCTGAGGTATATTGGAGGCACCCGCTGTCGGCTCAGCCTGACGTCCTGCCCGGGTGCGCTTTCTTTTTGGTTGTTGAGCACCTTTTTTTTGAGAGCCCTCTTCTTGAGAAGCACTGCTTGCCAAAGCACCATTGTCCGGGGGTGGGGGTGTAGACCCATCTGTTGGGGGTAACGGCATGAAATATCTCTCTATTCGCCCAATGGGTCATCCTCAAATAGCCATTCATTCTGCCCGGGCGGATCGCTCTTTTATCCTCACAGGCTTTGTGCTATTCGAGTTGTGTCGCCACATCCGCTCTATCGCTCATTTTTTTTAGCACTGTGGCGAATTGTATTGGAGCCATCTGATGGCGATAAAGTTCCAACATTTCAAGTTCTTTTTCTTCCAGCTCCTGAAAACGATTCAATGCCTTCATCGCCGCGTCAAAGTTCAGTTCATTGATCACAGATGGTGGCTGAATGAGGGTTGGCAGTGAGCTGGTCATTATGGGCATAGTGTTCCAGTGATGCCCAGACTTCTGGCTTTAATGGTTTGCCTGATCTGACAAGACTGCGAATCACTCCGGGTGGCTGCAGAGGTCTTGCCCTGTTGTTTCCTGCCTGCCGGGTCTTTGGCCCTTGCCTGACTGCCGGTCGTTCATCACGCCTGATCACACCCGGGGGCCCGGACGGGTGCTATTCTCGGTCAGCCTCCCGGAAGTACGGGGTTTTACGCTCATTCGATAACCGGCCATGTTTCCGCACTTTCACCCGGTTGTCCTTGGTTGGGGATTTATCGAATGAGTTCAGAACCCCTTATTTTGAGAAGGTGTCAAACATGCAGCAGGAACTTAGCTGGCATCATCATCGGTATCAAATATTCCTTGATCATCCAGTTCGAAGTAACCAGGAACAAATTCAGTTTTCTTAGATACAGATTCCTTCTCTGAGACTAATTGACTTAAAATCCGATTTTCTTCCTCCGTATTGCAAATCTTGTCTGTCAGTTCAATGTTCTGAACAGTCAGAAGCAAATTTTGCATTCGAAGGTTATCCGCTTCTTCTTGCAAGTATTCCATGCGAATTTTTGTATTTTCTCTAAATTTTCGAGCAGCATCCCTGTTCATCTGCCTTCTTACTTCAAATGGTCTTGCTTTTTTGCCCCTTGGCTTATTGCTTCCAACTGCTGTGGATGAAGAAGGCCCTGGTTTCCCGGAAACAGTTTCTGTTTCGACTTTTATAACACCACCTTCCTGTACAACTCGATGAAGCTGACAGGCATTGCCGTAGCTACAACCCGGTAGGCTCCCGGCTGTTGATGAAGACTTCAATACTTTTCTTGCAGGAGGCTCTGGGGTGACGTAAGGAGTTGCCACTCTTTTCAGAACAGCTTTTTTTCCTCTGGTCGTTGCTGTATCAGTAGGCTCCTGCGGAAGTCTGATATAACAATGATCCTGTGTCACAACACTGTATTTTGCGCCAGCCTTATCCGTTTTATCCTCACTGGCCCCAGCGTCTTTTGTCGACACAAGATTCAATGAGGATGTGTCCGAAGTCGAAAGCCTATCCATTGTTCCTATTCCTGTGCATTCCATGACTCATAAAGCCTAGACACTCTCCACAACGGAATGTTCCGTTTCTGACAGTAAATCTGACAACTCTGTTACTTGAGTACCTTTTTCCTGAAGGGGTTCGGATTGGTTGTTCACCGGAGTGAGTTGAGTGCTTTTTTTGAAAACGACTGTTCCGCAAGCACCATTGTCCGGGGCGGGCGCGGAAGTAGATTCATCTATTGGGGGTATCGGCAGGCAGCCTCTCCCTATTCGTCAAACGGGTCATCCTCAAATTTCCATTCATTCAGCCCGAGCGGATCTCCCTTTTTGTCCTCATAGGCTTTGTGCCAGTCGAGCTGTATCGCCACATCCACTCTGTGGCTCATTTTTGCGAGCACACTGGCTGATTGTATTGGAGTCATCGGGTGGCGATAAAGTTCCTGAGTGGAATGCGCAAATGATTTCCACAGGACGGTTAAGGGATCAGTAAACTATTGGAATGAATGGTTGTCGGTTTATCTGAGTCTCATTACCAGCCTTTTACCTGCCCCCTCAATGCTTTTGTCTGACCACGCTGATGCTTTCGATCCATGCGTTTTTTCTGCGAAGAACGGGTAGGCCTGGTAGCTTTTCTTTTTTTAGTCACCACCGTCGCCTTTTGAATCAGACCCAGTAATCGATTCAGAGCATCCTGACGATTTTTCTCCTGAGTTCTGAACGACTGTGCCTTGATCACAATGACGCCTTCGGAAGAAATCCTCTGGTCATTGAAAGTCAGAAGCCGTTCTTTATAAAAGTCAGGAAGGGAAGAAGCTCTGATATCAAACCTTAAGTGGACCGCCGAAGAAACTTTATTCACGTTCTGTCCCCCCGCCCCCTGGGCACGGACAAAATTAAACTCAATGTCATCGGAGGGAATCGTAACGGTATTGGAAATCTTCAGCATATCACTCAGTTTCTATCCTGAACGAGCACCCACGGTCGCACCACCACGGCCCATAAATCCGCTTTTTGCTCATGCCAGTTTCTGGCCTGATCGTCACTGACCGGTCCCAGTTTTTTTTCATTCAACCAGGCTTCTACTGTCGCTTTATCATCAATGGAGATGCTGTGAGCGACGGCAACAATATCCAGATCCGGAGCAACCGCCAGAAGGTGGCCGGAAGCAAAGTAGCGCTGAAGGTCTTCCCAGGCAATTTTTGCGGTTTCCAGGTTGAGTTTGGCTTTGTTCAGCTCATTGGGGTCTACAGAATCACTCATTAATAATCTGTCTGTCTGATTAACGTTAAATAAGGGCAGAGACTACCACATCCATGGTTTTTTCAGCCAGTCAGGGCTTAACCTCCATCAAACTCCCGGGATCGGGCATGATTTTCCACTTTTTGAACGAAATCAACCTTTAGCGGTCTATTCATTCAGGCGTTTCAAAAAACCAAATTATTGAGGGAATAAATTATGCCGCCACGGATGACCAATACTCCACCCTTACACCTGCCCGGCTGGACCGAACCGGAAACAGTGGTTTCCCCCCCTGCGTCCACTTTGGGCTTGAGCAACCAGACAGCTCGATCGGGTGGGCTCTCTGGTTACTCTTTACAGCAGCGACACATCACTTCCACTCGTGACCAGCGTCGTGAATGGATATCCCATGTTCAGGATGCACTGGGCAAAATTGATGTTCCATTTGGCAATAAAAAATTTCAAAAATTTGTAGAAAATGCCCAGTATGATCTTAACAGGATGAGTCACAACCGTCCTGGGGAGGATGAAAAACTCTATCTACAGTCCCTGCAAAAACTGGTCAACTACCTCGCCGAGGAGCCTGGACTTCCTGAAAATACTTCCGTTCTGAAAACCCTGGCTGATTTGGGGCTGGGACTTGAGGGGGTGTCGATGAATTATAAAATACAGATCCCCTCCCAATTATTAAAACAACTCTTTGCTAACACACGCCTTGAAACCGTGCAGAAGATTCTTGACAAGGATGCCAAAAGAATGATGTTTCAGGCTGATCCGGGCTTTATGGAAATTCTGGAAACATATCTGCCTCGTATGTACCTAAAGGAAGTTGCCCATGAGCTTTTGAGTGAGCTGAAAAAACATCACATATTTCTTGAGCAACTCAATAAATCTCTGCGACTTTCGGAGGGTTCAGCACCGTACCTGATAACAGCTATTTTCGAATCACTGGGCATCAGGCATGGCAACCCAGAGGCGTCACAGGATTTCCTTCAGGGAATCACCACTGCCCTGGCTTCAGAGTTTTTTACATTTCAGCTTTCTACACTGGAAGTTAATCTACAAAGGCATGAAAAACTGATTCTGAAAGAACTGAAAAAGCTGGATGATAAGGAGCGGGAACAGCTTCTGGTATCTGCCTTTGTATTAGGCCAGTGGGAACTGTTTAAGCGGTTGCTGGCGGGCTCCTCTCCCACAATACTTGGGCATCAGTTTAATAACGGCGGTAATATTTTGCACCTTATGGTGACAGCACTGCCAAGCATGAAAGCTCACGGAGAGGTATGCAATTCTTCCTGGCTGAAAGCTTATACCCCTCGCTATGACGAGTTGTTTCAGTACTTGCCCGCCGGGACTCTGGCCAATCAACAGGACAACAGCGGCGCAACACCGCTGTTGCTGTTATACCGACATCATTGCGAGCAATTAGCATCAGCCAGCATCTCCAAAGCGGAAGACTGTCAACTGGCCAGAGCCCAACGCAGCGCCCTGCTCAAGCTAACCGCTTCTGAGCATCTGATGAGTTGTATGCAGAATCATTTAGACGGAAAATTCCCTTTGAATGTCAACTGGTTTGCTGAGTTCCTGCAACTCTTCAAATCCTTGCCGCCATCCACTTTTAAAGCAATCAGCTTGCGCTCTGCTGAGTGTTCATACCACGACTACCTGAGACACAAACCCTCGACCCGTGCAACACGGTTACTTCAGCCCGTTATCAACTATTTTGAGCTTCACCCTGACGTTTTAAGGGATGAGCAGCAAACACTGGAACTGATAAGGTTAATACATCAGAAAGGGTTGCCGGTTGAATACTCTGCGCAAGTGCTCCGGGTTGTCACTCCGGGCATACAAAAAAAACTACTTG
>NZ_JAHHPN010000930.1:0-13925 GCF_024606325.1 Endozoicomonas sp. ONNA1 | reverse complement strand
TATTCAGATGGTCAAGCGATCTGGACAGGGAAACGTCTGGCTTTTCATAAAACCGCCGGGCATCGGCCTGGGTACTGCCAGAGAAGTTGGCAATTCGGCCTCCCGTGGCAAAGTCACTGGCCCCGGTGTTGCTCTGGTTGACATCGAATCGCCAGACCTGACCGCCAATGTCCACCGCAAAAAAGTAATCCGTCAGTCCATCCCTGTCGATGTCGATAACCGCCAGATCAGCAGGAATACTGTAATTCATATCCGTCAGGTCCAGGTCCGTGCCACTGTTGCCGGCAGACCAGAGCTTCTGGCCTGTGCTGGCATCCACCATGTAGATTCCCCGCCCGATGTCATTATGGCCGATCGTCGTTTGTTCATCGGCATCCTGATCGTAGCCAGCACCGAACAACAGCACCTGCCTGTCGGCTCCATTAAAACGGACCTTTGCCGGAGTCGGGGCTGACCAGGTCTGGCCCAGCTCAGGAAAATCAGGATTCAGTGTTGTGCTGTCTGCCTGATTGTTCCTATCCTGGTCGCCTCGAATCACCCATCTCAATTCCGGGTTATATCTGCGAATGACGTCCAGAGCGTAGATATTACTGCCACCACGCCTCATGGTGAGATAAAGGTTGACATGCTCTCCGGAATCGGGAAAGCCATTATTGCTCTGAAGAACATCACCATCACCGTTGGCATCATTGATCCATACCGTCATCGGGCCATCCATGCCATAAAGCTTGACCGGTGTATTATTCACAGTGGGAGGAGGTATTTGAGGGCGGCTCCTGAGCCTGCAGCTCTGATTAAGATTGAGATCACCAAAGCGATAGCGATACTCGCAAAACTCAGGGTTGTGACAGGTGCCCGGGGGCGCAAATATATTATAGTCACAGTCGCCATCTGTCCTTGGTGCATTGAGACGGCAACTTTGTGAAGGATGAATATCAAACAATTGATACTGAAAACTGCACCAGTATTCAGGGATGCAACTACCGGGTATTCTGAAGTTCCAGACACACCCCTCATCGGAAGATGGGCCGGTATAGTGGTCTGCCCCTTGTACCAGATTGTCTTTGTAGATTTTAAGGTTAACGAGCAGCTCTTTAGGGATAAATGAGAACTCAGTGCTGCCATTATCGGTATTCACAGCGTGTAAGAAGCCGTCGTTGGTGGTGAAATAAACCGTTCGGTCCACCACGGACCCGGCACTGTTCTTATAATAAGTGATCACTTTTGGCTGGGTATGAAGCGGATCGCCCGTACTGGTTCGGTTGTCCGTAGTAGAACCGTCACCGTCTTCGTCGTCTACATCAACCCCTCTGGCCCACTTGAGAACATTGGTACGGTTCGTTGCCGCTGCACTTCCGGACAGACCCAGAATCCCGGTGGTAATGCCCGCGTTATTCTCAGTGACACGATTACCCGAAGCATTCAGGTTGGCGCTGTTACTGCCAGTAATATTGGAGACCACCGTCCGACTTTTTTTCAAATGGGCAGCCATTCCTCCTGAAGTAGCACTGTTACCATCGTTGGTATTACCCCAAAAACTTCTGGAGCTGCCGGTAAAAAATCCGGTGGACGAATCAATGGCCAGATGACCATTGGCATCATAAACCTGGTTATCCGTTCCCAGACTGTAGCGTTTGAGGTTTCCCCGCCAGCCAGGACCATTAATCATCCAGAGCAGGATGTAATAGAGTTCATCAGAGTTTTGCAGCGAGTTTGCGGCATCACCGACCGATGCAGGTGCAGCAAACCCCAGAAAATCAACCTGACCATTATTGAAGCCATTGATCAGAAGATCAGTATCGTCAGACCAAGCCTCTGACAGGCACATCAGGCAGAGAGCCGGTATAGACAGTAAACGATGCTTCAAAAGGAAAATCCTCAGTCAGGTGTTCTTATTTTTTCCATCGGCAGCACAGCCTTCAGATTGATTCAGAGAGTGGTCACGAAGGTAAAGCCCAGAGTCTGGCTGGAGCGTGCACCTGTCTGACCCAGGGTAGCGACGCTATCAATTTCGAACATCAGGCCAATGTATTTCCCGAGACTGTAACCCGGAGGTGGTGGCACTTCGCCGATATATCGGAGTGTGGCAGTCTGGCAAACTTGAGCCGGGTTAGCACAACCTGACGGGTTCTGTATGATGCTCAGATTGACATCAGCGGCCATGGCATCCAGTAAAACACCGGAGTTGTTAATAAGGTATTGATACTGCCCATCCAGCTCACTGTAAGAGACCTGATAGACCTGCAATCCTTTCTGCTCATTACTGACCGCCATTTCCCCAAAAATGGCCATTTCCATGACAAACAACCCCGAGAATAACATCACCAGCATAATGATCATGGTCAACAGCATGATCGCACCCTGCTGTCTGACTCTGTGAATGGGTCTAGAAACCGGCGTTGTTAAGTTTGTTCGCTGTGGTAAAGACATATCGGGGGCGTCCATCGTTAAGGGTCAAAGTACCGCTTTCCAGAATGTTGTAAGTTCGGGTTCGCCGCTCAAATGAGCGAACCTGCTGGCCGGAATTGACCAGAACGC
Organism: Endozoicomonas sp. ONNA1; assembly: GCF_024606325.1. Classification (NCBI taxonomy): domain Bacteria; kingdom Pseudomonadati; phylum Pseudomonadota; class Gammaproteobacteria; order Oceanospirillales; family Endozoicomonadaceae; genus Endozoicomonas; species Endozoicomonas sp. ONNA1. The sequence goes on along the minus strand of NZ_JAHHPN010000930.1, from coordinate 11,387 downwards.
CCAGTCTGACACTTCTGACATCCTGCCAGTTACTGACCGCACTGGCCGCCAGGTACTGATGCACATTATTGGTATTGTTATTCGTCACTCCATAAACCACCTGAAGACGCTCAACACCCACGATGACAGCCCTGGCTGCACCTCTGGCTGCGGAGTTTGCCGGGTTGTATCCCCGGCAGAACAAGGTATCAATATTGCCATTAGCCGGATCAGCTGCCACATAGTAAACATCGGCTGTCAGCTCCCCTGAAGGAACGGTGTTACCCGCACAATCCTGACCATTGCGGGGTAGAAACTGGACAGCGACCTGATCACTGTTCGTTCCGCCACCATCCAATGTGCACTGAGCAGCACTGCCACATCGACCGGTAAAGAATGGCAGCACCCGACTGTTCACTTCATTGCTGTAGCCTGCCTGCCTCACGGCACGACTCAGCAAGAACAGGGTATGCCGACCATTCTCCTGAGCAAGGGCAAGATCTTCATGAAAATAAGTGGAACGACTGCTGTTCAACATCAGCTGTAAAAAAGTACCTGTGATCAGCAAACCTATCACCAGTGCCAACATCAGTTCAATCAGCGACAACCCTTGCTGTCGGGATAAGGACGTTCTAATCATTGCCGTAGATAGGTGAGAGTCAGTGACTTTTGAGCCAGAAACAGCGTACCAATACCACCTCTGGTCTCCCATGAAAGGGTTATCGACACGGTCTCACCAGAATTACAGGGGGTGGCAGAACAACTGACGACCAGTTGCTGATTGGAAACCCTGGCATTTCGACACATAAGATCATGAACATCATAGGCAGCCATTTCATCCGCCGTGCAGGCGTTGGCAATGCATTGTCTCGGAACTGAACCGGCACAATAGGAGGGGACATTACCGCTGGCGGTTTGGGCGGTAGTCTGATACTTGCCTGACTCCAGCCCCTGGACATTCACTTTCATACGTTCTGACATTTCATTGGCCAGCCAGATAGCCTGGGAACGCTGCAAGCTGTCTTGAGTCGCCCTGACCGCCTGAGCCTGCATTCCCGCCATTCCAAGAATGCCGACCATAAAAATCACCACACTGATCAACACTTCAATCAGACCAAAGCCATCCTCTTTGCCCTTTGGCAGCTTTGCGTGTGACTTGCGTGCCTTTAAGTGTCCTTCCATCAACAATTCCCTGTCGAAGAAGTTTTTCGAATTTGTCCGGTGACCGTGACCGATACTGTTTTAACTGGAGTGCCCAAGCCGCCGGTGGGACAGGCTCTCATAGTCCGCACCGCTGTCGGGCTGCCCCTGGATGTAAATGTCACAGTATTCCCGGTATTCAGACTGATCGTGACCGCACTGTCAATCTCTCCATAAACCCTGATAACGACCTCACCCGGGTCAACCGAATTATTATTATTGGGATTGACAAAAATCAGCCAGCCTGCTTTCCAGTTGCTGCCAGAGGTATCACAACTTGAGCCGTTTTGGCTGCGACAAAGACTGACATTCACTCCTCGTTTTATCGCCTCACTGCGGGCCACCACCATACTGCTGAAAATTCGTTGATTGTAAAAATCCATTCGAAAGGACTGCACCAGTGAATCCAGATTCACCGTCATAGAGCTAACGATGAACATCAGAAGGATGGTGATCAAAATCTCGATCAGGGTCAGCCCTTTCATAGTTTTGGGCCTGTTGACTGAGCAGCTCCGCTTGAACACAACCTACTTCCTTAACTGAATGACACTTCAACTCTAGGAAAAAAGGAAAGACGAGGGATTCGCGGAATGACAGGCGGCTTATTCAAGTGTGGACCGGATTCCACCTGCAAAAAAAGCTTCAAAGAATTGACACGATTCAGGGAATCAATGGCTTTCCCGGTGAATGACAAAGATCTGTTGCTATGATCCTGCTCACCCGGAACGAGATCGGGTGATGCTGTACCCGTTTGTAATGCGAGTCAATCAGCGCACAAAAGGCCGGTTTGGCATACAACCAACCGGCCTGATTTATCATCCGGCTCAGAAAGCGGCTGAATACGTCAAACTGACCAGCTCGGAGCCATCAGCCTGACCGCTATAGTTATAACTCAGGCGCAACTTGCCATCACCCAAATCCATTGCAGCACCCAGATTAGCGGTAACGAAGCCGCCTTCATCCACATAGGCTCCGGGCAGGCGGTACTGCCCAAAATTCAAATTGGTATTAGTGACGTTAATGCTCTCAAAGCCACCTTCCTGCTCATCTGTATGATACATTTCGGCATCAATGAGAATGGTTTTCGTGAGCTGCATACTACCCATAAAACCAGCACGCAACTGCATGCTTTCTGTGGATTGATTCCCCCAGTCGTAATTAGAAATTTCTCCGCCACTCTCGGTATAACCGTTAACAAAAGCATGAATGGTTTGTAATCCGAGAACAGGGCCAAAAACAAACTGCGACGATTCATCCAGCAGGTTATAACCAGCCAGCAGATCAAGACCCAGAGCATAGCCTTCGGTATCCCCTTTGGCAGTATAAGTCTGCGAACCGATGTTGAAATCCCGCGCAAGATCAGAATAATCCATATTGGTATAACCCAATGCACCTTCTAAAAACCAGGCACCTGCACGATAACCATAAAGAATATTCAGACCATAATTGTTTGCCTCAAACGATGAGCCATCGACATCCAGCTCATTCTGCCCCAAAGTAACAGCAACACCCAAAAAATGGTTGTCATCCAGGCTTTTGATCAATCCCACAGTGGATGAGTAACGATCATCTTCGGGACTTAAGCCGCCATCCAGCTCACTGGTCCCCGAAGCGCCACTGATAAACCAACCACTTTTTACATCCTTCCAGCGGGACTGACGCATTTCATTGGCGACTGCACTGAATTGACTGCGAGCTGCACTCAGCCCCATCTGTGGTAGCAATCCCACTTTTCTGGGGGCTATGATGATATCCGCCATGTAATCTGCAGCCAGAGCATGGGTTTTACCGGTGGGGTGCAAAAAATCATTAAAAATCAGGCTGTCAGGGTCCGGAGCAGTGCCATCAACTCCATAGACCGGATGCTCGAAACATGAGGTTGAAGGACCAGTACTGCCCCCCAATCCATTGTCATAACAGGTATACACCTGATCGATTGCAGCACCAGTAACAGCTGCATCCACGCCTGAGGCAAAGCCAAATTGATCAGCATCCCTGATAATAAGATCTATAAAACCCTGAAAATCCACCGGTATGACATTGGCACCGGTTTGGTTGACAAAAATTTCAAGCGCCTGGTTGTAACCGGCAGCAGCAGTACTTGCCAGAACGGCATCATTCGGGTCAGCCAGAGCAGCCAGTTGAGTGAGGGGAATCCGCCCCATATCAGGCAAATTTGCCAACATGATATAGTTGGCACCAGCATTACTCAGAGCACCCACTGCTGTAGCCATATTCCGGGCTGATGCCTGAATCGCTGCCTCTTGATCGGGCGCACTCGACCATGTTCCAGCTAAATCATTCCCCCCACCATCGAGAAAGTAGAGCGCATCTCCAGAAGCTGAAGGGTTATCAATCAAGTAAGAATTGAAATTTCCCCCTCGGGTCGTAAGGGTATTTGCAGGATCCTGAAGGGCAACACCTCCAACTATGGAGTCCAGAACATCGGCGGTTTGATAGCCGCCAACTGCATAGTTGTTTCCGCCATTGGCAAGAATATCAATATTCAATCCCAAAGCCTTAGCCAGCAATTCAGTAGCTATGACTCCGCCATCATTTGTCGCATAAGAGAAGTTGCCTGTATCCAGCAAGCTGTCACCGAACACATAAAAGTCACTGAAGGGTTGCTCGGCCTGAGCACCAAAAGATACCGCTGCAGCCACAGCAGCAGATAGCATTTTCCGTCTCATCTTCTTTCCTTATTATTGTTATGATGATTGTTATATGCAGTACTGTGGTGCTATTTTTAGCACCGTGACCAGAATTTAGCAATCAGTCATTAATAAGAAAGTTGTTTACTTCACATCCTGAGAATAGTGATCGGACTACCTGACTCCCAACTCAAATAACTGGACATACAGCACTGTCTGGTATGAGATACAGCCAATAACCGGCATATGACGCCAGAATGGCATTATGATTATACGTTCATTGATGATCTGTATTGCCAATACTGGCTCCTCTTTGAAATGGCCGAGTCGGTAGGCTGTGTCTCGATGATCTGCTGAATTTTTTGCGTGATCTCAATGTGCATCATCACCTTTTATGCCCTCGGCTCACTCTTCTTGATTTCCTGAAGCAGCAAACTCACCGGTCTTTATTATCGTTCTTTGAACTTTTTTTGGACTTAATAGTCGAAGTCAGTCTGCTCACAAAAAACATTACTTCAGAGAGTTAAGTACATGAATATATCGCAGTCTGGGGCCATCTATGGAAAGACCACCGGAAATGAGCCCTACTCACCAAAGGACAGCGTCGACAGGCTGTCTATCAGCGACAACGCGGCAAGGTTTTTTTTGCCAGCTAATCGCAAACGTCACTACACGGGTTCAGAGCAACCTGTTTTACAGCGCAAGGTTTCTTGCCTTGCACACTTTGGCGGGCCTGGCCCAGTATCCGCTTCAGGTCATGATACTTACCTGGCTCCACTGTCCGCAGCTGAACATCTTCGGGAAACTTTGCAGAACCTTATCAAAACATTGCATTATCAAAAAATAACCATCGAAAAGTCCGACGTTAAAGAACCAGAATACCAGCTTGAAGAAACGAAGGAAGATGATAAAACCGATGAGGCACTGAATATCTTTATCGGCTTTATATTATACAAGGAGGATCTGCAGGAAGACCGTGGTTTTTTTGCAAGAGAACAAAATCGATATTTGCCAGACCAAACAATCGATACTGGAAGGGTTACTGAGATCTGTGATGTCCTGAAGAAAATATTCCAAGAGCATTCACAAGGAGTAAAATCTAACAAAGACTATTTTAAAGACAAAGGTCTAAATTATGATCTCGCTGAAATGCTGATTGATTATCTTGCAGAAACCGGTTTTATCCCAGTCTGGAAGAATGGCGATAATGTACCCTGGCTTTTGCGCAGGCAACTGTTTCAATTTTTTGAAAAAATATTATCACGTTACGGCAAGTTTTCTGAGCTAATCGCTATATTTGGTTTTATTGACAAACATAAATCCGATTTCATTAAGATTGCCAAAACTTCTGGCTATGGCAATAATAATTTGTTGTCGCGTGTTTTACGCACCGATGATGACCTGCGCGAAACATTTAACAAATCGATGATGGCAGAAATATTTGAACGACGCTATATGCATGTTATTGACAGTATGTTTGCCAAAAAGTCCGAATTCGTGGAGAGCAGCGGGTATCCATTGATGAGTCCATGCCTTAAATATGGAGAAGAGTTCGAATATTATCTTAACTCTTTATCGGACACGAAAAGTGAAGCTAGGCATAAAGCCCTGTATCCTCTTGAAGAGCGCCTTGAACAGCAGGGTTTTAAGTACCTTGGTTTGAATAAACATAACCAGAGACGGTATACCCTAAACAATGATTTTGAGATTATCTCGTTCCTGGATACAATGGAGTGTCTTGAAATAAACTGTAAGCCATACCATTTAGATGATAAACATGTCCATGAATGCTTTAAAAAGGTGATTAATGCGATTGATTTCCTGCGCAATAACAGGGTTATCAGTTATAGCTCGGGGCACAAACATGTTGATGTGTTGAGTGCTACAGGCGGCGATCCCGCAATTATTATGGCAATCGAATGTGAATTACAAAACAATCCCTATTTACTCAGATTTTTTGGTAATGATAAACGAATTGTCTCGGACAGAGAGGCGCAATGGCATAAAACATTCGGTGATTTTGAGAAGCTGAAGGGTAGCGCGATAGTCAGGATGAATCAAATGATTGCCCATTATAATACGAAACTAATGGATGGGGACTATTGCATCAGCAATCTGCAAGGAGTAACCAATGAAGAAAAAATGGAAAACCTGAAACAGTTTACTGGTTTTTACAGTCGATTTGTTCATATGACCGACTTTCAGCATATGACCGGGAAATGGAAGTTTTGGCCATGCGATCAATTTGATGCGCTTTCAGGCGTTGCAGAAAAGTACATGGCGATCTCGTTATTACATATCAACGGAACAGCTGGTATCGATGCACTTCCAACGATGGAATTCCGTTTTTTTCGCTGCCCTAAAACAGCTGAAGAGGTACAACTGGTCAATGAATTCTTGCAGGCCTGGTTTCAATTTGTCCACCAGTGTCGGCGTGATAACGTCCCTCTGGAACCCGTTCCTGCTGACATCAAAGCATCCAGAGATTATTCCCCTGAAGAAGTGCGGAGCTGTAGTCTTGCCTATCTCGAAAAAATAGGTCTGGATTGGCGACGTTATCTGGTCTTTTTGGGTGAAGCATAATGACTTTACCCAATACTGAAGTTATGTGACATATTTGGTGAATACCGAACAATGATTGTAAATATCCAATCGAAAAGAATGAAGGGCAATACCAGAGATCCATGGAATCATTCGCTTCCCCAGGGAATGCGCAAGATCTGTCGCCATGACATTCTACCGGAAGTCTGAAAATTGTAATTCAGTTCGTGACTGCTGATACTGCCTCCAGCGCCCTGGGTAACCGCCGTTCGATGACCACTGGCTCCCTGATGGATAACGGGAGATGATGCATAACCCAGTCCCAGATTGACTCTTTTTATGGAAAGATCCTCACTGACCTGATCGCCCTGATCCTGCCCACCCAGAACGGGATCGGGCGATGCGGTCCCCGTCTGGTAATGCAAGCCAATCAGGGCGCTAGAGCCATCCACTCGACAACTGTCTTCTGACGGTCTGTATTCAGTGAACAGAACCAGTGAAAACAATCGGGAAGCCGAAGTGATTGATCTTCCGGCAGGAATAACACCATCACCCTCTAGATCAAGCACCCAGCCACTCTTGGTCGCAATCACTGACTGAAGTGCAGTAAAGCTGCCGACGGTTGAGGAGTCCACAGTAAAGGCTACATTGCCACTGCTGGTTTTCTTATTGACAGTGCCATTGGTGTATACCTGTACGTCCGTCGTATTAACCAAGTCCGATAAAGACACCGCATTATACGTTAAATCACCGTTGCTACTCTGCGGCTCCTTGAAGCCAAAGAATGACTGGGTTTGTGTGGTGCGATTATCATCATACGTCAGAAGCCTTCCACTCCCTACATAAAGCCAGTGACGATTCTTGTCTGAGGCCACAACAGGAGCGGCTGAAACAGGCTTCCCGGTGTCAAGAAGCGTTGTCAGTGTTGAGTCGGTCAGGGTATCCTGCAAACGCAATCTCAGAAGCTTCCCATCCAGAGTTGATGTACCGGTTTCAATAGCGCCCAGATAAAGAGCATCGTCTTTATAATCCCGATCCCAATCGACGGCTGTAGTATTGCCACCGTACGCCTGAGAAATCCCTGAATCCATAGGTGCCATGCCCGACACAAAAGCTTTACTTTTCAGATCATAGACAAAGAGTTTGAGATTTTGGTTACTCGATCCATCATCCAGTGCTGTTCGTATTCCAGCCTCACCTGTACCGATAGGTCCTGATGCAAATGCCAGATACCATTCATTCGTCGTAGGTGCTTGACTCCAGTCATCTTCACCCTGGCTATCTTTGGCAGCCACACGACGTTTTACCAATGTAGGGCGGGAAGTTGTAAAACCTAGTTCCGGATGGGTTATTTCCGCCAGCAGTTTAGGGGGATCCTCTGGGTTAGTTATATCCAGCACCACATAGGCAGAGCGCAGTGTTTTGTTATTCCCTCCCAAGGTCACGTCGTAACCACCGCCACCAAGCCGCATACCCATAACCAGAACGGTTCCCCAGCCTCCGGGATAATCACTGTCATTACTGTCAAAAATGTTGACATCGAAAGTTACTGGCTCTGCATCCATGTAATAAACATGGGGATAGTCAGGCTCTCTCAACCACTGCAGATGGGGCAGCAGATTCATGGGCGTATAAGCCCAAAGTTCTGAGCCCAATGGATGACTGACTTCGTTATTATATCCAGTAACGTTATAGCCATATTGACTTTCATCCCAGAAGCCACCATTAAAAGCGTGGATCATTCCATCATTACCGCCTACGTAAAGCACGTGCCGACGGTTTTTGTATTGTTCATAAAAGGTGGTATAAGTGGTATCGGAATAGAGGGCATCGAACCGGCTTCCCGGAGAAGAGACCAGCTGCGGTGTTGAATGTATAATATCACCAAGACGCCAGACGTCATCTTCTCCGTCTTCATCGTAATCGATGGTTCTTGAACGGGTTCCGGAGATTTCCTCACCACGAACATAGTTGACGACATTGGTAACCTCAGATGCTGAAACCCCCAAATAACCTTCCATTGTGTTGAATGTATCAGGCGTCAGTGGCAGAGTTTCACCAGTATCAACGACACCATTATTATTTTCATCCAACCAGGTCAAAATATGGCGGCCGCCTGAAGCGAGAGAACTGAATGTGCGCTGGCTGACGACATTGGAGAGACTGGATAATTGATCTCTGGCATCCCAGATTGCATTCAGCTGATTGAGGGACTGGAGAGCGCCATCGGGTGTCAGTGTCCCCCCTGAATCTGAAGTAGAATACCGCTGAAACAGAGTCTGGTTGGAGTTGGGGTCAAAAACCAGCTCTACGATTTTGTCAACAGAGTAATCATCAAGCCTGTCATTGCCATTACTATCTTCCCGGAGTAAGCCTTTACTGTCTACAAAGAGGGCATGAAGCATTCCTCCCCAGGAAATTGTTTTACCGTTGTACTCCATAACGGGTTGAAACAGAGCCTGATAGAGAACACCTGTTCCGGTCTGACTGTTCGAAAAAAGGGCTGCGTTGGTGGCAGAGGAGACCCTGCTGACAATATCCTGTAAAACTTGCCCTAGCTGAGCCTCTAGCTGACTGGGATTGCGAGCGAAATAATAGTTGTCAGGTAAACCATCCGCCCCTAACGAGCCAGTAGTATTATTTCGGCTGTCCCACTCACGGTCATCATCTGAAATCCCATCGCCATTATCGTCATACTTGGGAGTACCATCACCATCAAGGTCAACAAAGCCTCCGTATTTAGCCGCAAACCAGAGCGGTTTTTCCAGTCGGCCTGCAGAGTTGCCACTGGCCGTAAAGTTTTTCACTTCATAACCCGTCTGCCCTTTGTAGACAAAATCATTTTGTAATCCATCGTCGTAGGTACCGGCCATTGTGTAACTGAACCTCAAGTTCAATCCAGCATAAACACCGTCTACATGAACAGCCATTCGTATCTGATCACTGCCAAAGCTTCCAATGCTCAAGGTTGAATCTGAAGTGGCTGTGCACTGGGCTCCTACACAAAATTTGATTCGTGAAGAAGCATCATAATCAAAGTCATTACCCCAGAGAGAGTCCTCCCAGGTAAACAGCAAGCTGCCTTCCACAACCTCGCCATCAGAATTCAGTACTGTATTTTCTACCACTACATCGGTCAGTGTGCAGTCACTACCACTTCCAGAGAAATTCGTGCCCGTGCCAAAATTGGAACTGGTATGACAAACCGGTTGGAAAGTGACAGGCTTGCCACCGGCATTCAGGGTAAAGCTGGGCATACTTTCTGCTAACTGAATAGAATAGGTTTTGACTTTTTGCACACCATCGAGAGTACTGTTCAAATCGGTCTGGTTGCCATAAAAAGCCAATCCGGACACCTGATAACTACCCTCCAGCTGAGGCAGTTCAGGACATAAACCTTTGGCTTCTGACAACCCATTAAGATACTTGGCTGTACATTGTCGTGTGCTACCAGTCCCACCCACCAGATAGTTACCAGCGAAATTATTGTTATATTCAAGCTCACCCACTTCATCGGTTTTACTATTGACACTGGCAGTACCGGACAAGCCGGGCAAATCGGCACTGCTCGAGAGTTCATCGGAATCAAAAGAGTTCAGTCCACTGGACAGCAGAATAATAGAACAGTTGGCACAAGCGTTGGCTGAAGTGACAGGAGAAATCCAGGACTCGGTGGATAATCCTGACACAAATTGATCATCAACACTGGTATCAAACGCACTGGAGGGTGATGACTGACCAGCAAAGTATCTCAGAGCCTCCAGATACATCTCAGCCAGTGGATTCCCCCAGTTGCTACAATGTCGGTTTGAATAGGTTGAACGTCCGGATTTAAAGGTATCAATGGAAATACCATATGTGCTGCAGTCGGTATATTTATTCTGACTGTAACTGTATCTGGCAATTCTGAAGCTGTTGATGTGCTGGATGATGCCATTGACGGAGTTATTAAAAATACCATTAGAGACATTGACCTCATCATCAGAAGACGACGAGTTACCGCCAATTTTAGAGATATTTCTACGCAGCAAGCCGCCAGAAATATTCTTGTCGTAACTGCCGCTGATCAGACCAAACCGGATACTGCCATCTTCACCGTAGCGTTGCAGCAACCCGGCCGGTTTGGCATTGCCATTGGAATATTCTCTGCAACGATCCGATGTTGATGCATCTTTACCTGTTACGCAAGACTCAACCCGAACCGTATTTTCTGCTAACTCATCACTGCCGGAAGGACTGTTGGACGTCCCCCACTGGCACTGAATCACTTCAGTGGATGCCCAGCGAGGCCATTGTCCACTGGCAATACGAAGCTTTGGCTCACCACCTTCACTGGTCGCCAGATTGCAGAGGCTTATGGAACCAGTGTAAGGAGTCAGACTGGCAAGATCACTGCCTTTGTAGACTTTGACAAAAGCATGAATATCTCTGGGTAAATAGGCTCGTTCAAGAACGGTCAGAGATGCAGTATCAGTAGAGCGTTTACCCCCAAAGAGCACCCTTCTCAGAACATCCATTCGACTCATGGTGGCCCAATTCAGAAAGTTACCACTCCATGGCGCAGCTGATGTATCGCAGTAATGGCCGTTGCTACCGGTTGCCTGTGCAGCCGGAGAAAAACGACCATTAGAGGAACTGTAGGAATAGCACCACTGGCTTTCAAAGTACCCCAGATACTCGAAGTTGTCTTTATAAGTCACATCCAACTGACCATCACCATCCAGGTCCGAGTAATCCGGATACGCTTTTTTAAACAGCTCGTGATCAACCGACATCACCAACATGACCAAAGGCTCCGAGCTGCGACTTAACAGTGGTGGCACCGAAGAATAGAGATTCGATGAAGGATCTGCTGATGCAAAAGTGGACCAGACTGACAGAACAGAGAGGCTTTTTATCAGTGTTTGTCTTATCTTCATGACTGCACTCCTTGAGCTTAAAGCTCTGCTAGCAGCCTGTCAGACTTAAGGCTGTCCTACTACGGTTGCAATAAATTGGTCTAAAAATTCCTGCTTC
>NZ_JAHHPN010000929.1:0-6464 GCF_024606325.1 Endozoicomonas sp. ONNA1 | reverse complement strand
AGAAGCAGGAATTTTTAGACCAATTTATTGCAACCGCAGTAGGACAGCCTTAAGTGCGACAGGCTGCTAGCCCTGAGCTTGTCAAAAGCTTCGACTAGCCCAGGGCAAACGGTATGGGGTATTAAGGAATTTCATCAGGCGCTGGGTAGTTTGAGCTTAATTTCCCCGTGGATTTTGATCAGTGACTGGTGATTGTTGCTCCAGAATGTTTATAGATAATTTGCACAACCCTTTTATAAGGGCTTGTAAAGGAAAACTACAATTGTGTGCTAATCCAAGATTATGATTGCCATCAATAACATTAGAGTTGTCACACAGCAAGCGTCTTTCTATTTCCCCTGAAGTTTCCATTATTTCAGGATCAGGTCTCTTAATACGCATCACATGTGCGAAGTAGTTATGTTTTTTGTGAGCATGCTTTGAATGATAAAAAGCACCATTCATTTCATAAGGTTGCATAGCTAACCAATAGACTATTTCTAATGCAACTCTATTCAGCCATTGTTCAAAACCGGTATCATCCAATCCAAGATTTTTCTGCAAGCTTATCGTTTTTGTTGAATAATACCCACACAAAAAATGTTCCAGAACTTCTCTGACAAATGTCTTTACATCTTCAACAGCTAACGGGTTTTTGTAATGAAACTCAGGATTTAAACGTTTTCCACGAGCATAAACAATAACAATGGCAATAATGTTATCCATAAGGGCATTAAAATAAGCTAATAAGTTTCCAACCTCTGGAAAGAACTTTGTATTTAGAGTGTTCCTGGAACTCAGGCTCGGCAATATGTTTCCAAATATTTGGCTGTCGCCAAGGTCTCTAAGTCCGGACCAGGATAAATCTGAGCACTCAGTGTCTCTTACCCAATTACAAATTGATCCGGGAAAGCTATCTGCATTTTTACAAAAAACATTGGATAGCGCTCCCATAGTCGTCCATACAGGGTAGCCTTTTCTGGGTCTGTATTTATCATGCTGTACTTTAATAAGACTGTCGAATGTCAGACCGTATCTTGCATAGGTTCCTATATCAATCGCTGCCTTTTTTAACCCTTCTTCGGACCTTCCGTGTGGATTTTTGGTATCTGATGAATCTAATTGGCTTGCATAATTAACATAATCTTGTGATGCCGTGAAAAGATAACCGTGTAGTCGACCTTCAGAAATTTCGAGCTTGTAATTATTTTCAGACACAGGAACAGAAAATAAACCTTTACTGAAAGGTATTTCACTGGCGAAATCCTGATCAGAAAATAAGTTGTGCAAGGCATTGTGTATTTTAAGCTCACGAGTGAACTCATCCCATGGTTCACCTTTTCGTTGATATTTAAAGTACAAGGTTCGATTATCAGGAAGAGTGAACTGGAAGGATCTTTCACCACATTTTTTTTCAACTGTGGCTTCATCTGATAACATTAATTCTATTTCTAGATCTTCCTCATTTGTGCTTATTTTTGGATTTTGTTTTTTTATTTCATCTTCTATTTTGTGGCCGATTTCAATATCCGGGGGTAAAAAATGACTATTTTTGTAACAGGCAATAATAAGTTCAGAAAAATAAGGATTATGTCCTTCGTAATTTAAACTTGCTTTAGCGAATAAAAGTTCTGGTGGAGCGCAGGATTGCAGGGGATGACTGTTTTTTGCTGATTCAATAATGTCTTCCAGACTTTCAGTTGAGAATAGATACTTGCTTGTTTTTGCTGCATCATACAATTTTTCACGGCTAACTCTGTGTGAATGATGAAGTCTATCTTCAATTTTGTATCTCAATGCTTGTAATCTTGCTATTTTATTGAACAGAATCTCTTTATCTGCTGTGCTGAATTCTTGTTTGAGTTTTTCCAGTTTTTTTTCACTAATAACCCTCTTACCCATTTTTATTATCAGATAGAGCCAGTCTTCGTCACTGAAATGTTGGGTGTTGCCATGCAGGTAATCGCTCATCAATGATATTTTGTATTGTTCACCAACAGTGAAATAACCTTCTGGCTTTGCCAACGTTAAGATTTTGCTGATTTTTCTCTGATGAAGGGGCTTTTGCTCATGTTGAAGAGTTTCATCGATAGTCAAACGCCTTTTATTTTCTGCACTCAGATCTTTCTGGAAGACTGTATCTGCCCTGATGGGCTGGGGTTGTGAGGGGATTGGTGACAAAAACATGGAAGTACTCCTTTACAATTCCATTTCATACCTTTTATTGGTCCATATTTTTCCGAAAAAGTTCAAAATTTTGATGCTTCGCCCTGAGCTTGTCGAAGCCTCTGACAACCTCAGGCACTCAGCTTCACGGGTTAAAGTGATTCTATTTGCTCCTGAAGATTCTCCTGAACAACTTCAGGCCACTGACCTACATAAGTCCTGATAAAGCCACTCTTTGATATCCCGTGTCTGTTCATATCTTCAAACAGCCGCTTCAGATCAAGGCGCACTTCAGACGGTTCCAGAACTGAAACAGAAAGCCCCAAGGTATCAATCAGCGAAAAGCCCGACTTTTCATCATAAAAGACATTATTGAAGTGCAGGTCACGATGAACCGCTCTGGAAAGAGTAGAAAGCCCATCCAGTTCCGAGTCTCTGTGACGCAGGTGAAAGTGCGCCAGAATTTGCCCAAACCCTGAAAACATGGCATCAATGTCAACCTTGCTTGTGGGTTTACGGGACTGTGCAACCCAATCTTCCAGAGAATGTCCCTTCACGGCTTTAAACAGGGAATGAATTCGCCCATTAACCAATCCACTCCATTCATCAAAACCAAAAGCCACTGGCTCCTCTTCAGGCACAAAGTAGCATTCAGCCACTTTCAACATGGGAGCAATCATAAAGCCACTGTTGGCATAGCCTTTCAAAATATACTGCTGACCGTTGATCTGTATCGTGCTCAGCGAAGACACCGAAGGAAAATGAATCAATAAATCCATGACCTTGCCCTCGTACATTTTGTCAGACAACCCCTGTAAGGCCGAATAACGCAGGGGAATTTCCTGCCACTGACTGGCATTGTTCCCCGGCCAACGCCAGTTGAAATAGTCTGCCAAGTCGGTTTGCCAATTATTACAGGCCATTGTTGCAGGCTCCATGGCTCCCGTTTCTCTCAACAGCCTCACTGCTTCTGTGCGGTTTTTACTGGAAATCAGGGACTGACAGAACTCACTGCCCAGCTTGGGCTTCCAGAGTTCAAAGGGCTGGACATTACATTTGGATATGGAAATGTTCAGTGTCTCAGGCCATGAAAAGGAAACCGCAGACACAGCCACAGCGACCAATAAAAGAACGTAATCATCCCGATAGGCCCTGGCCAAAGAAATGAATAGTGCGGCCGAGGGGATCTGGTAGCCGACAGAACGACTGCATTCCTCAGTCTGGCAACTTTCTGAAGAAAACGAGTGTGGTGCCTGTGTCAAGAGCAGCAGGGTCAGTAGAATAGGAGGTGTCTGTCCATAGACAAAGCGGGTTGGCGGCATGATGCACTCCTCAATCAGTCCTTTAACATTTTTAGACCCTGATCGTTCCAGAGAGTTCAATGGCTATCGAACATCATGCAATGATCCCGATTCATGCCGCCAGCCTGGATACAGTTAACAAGCCTCTACTTTTCAATAACCACGAGGTGTCTCGTGCTGTCTCCATTTGAAAAACTTTCCGTAACACAAACCCAGAACATCTCCAATAGTGACCCAATGGAACCATCCGGTGCATCTGCCGACCTGTGCTACAGCAAAATAGGATGCCACCGTACCTAGCAGAGCAGCCGCGCCGTAACCAACCCATAATCCGGCTTCAGCAGCGGTGCTTTTCCAGTTCTGGCAGCTGCCAGTCAACTCGTCAAGATAAGATCGGGTTGTGTCACAGGCAGGCCGTGTAAGTGTCGAAATATAATACTTGGGATAGATATATTGCCATTCCGAGCCAGTGACTGTGCAGGGTAATGTCTCTGAGCCGGTATCCTGAATGCTTTCCTGACTCTTTAGTAAAGCAGTGCGGATTGCTTCACGGCCAAGACATTTTTTCATGGCCTGAATATCAAGCCGTGAAGCCTTGTCGAATTTAGTTGTAAAAATGGTACGTTCCCACTGAAACACAGTTTCTCCTGTTGACGCATTAAGCGCACAACCACCGATGCAGTCAAACGGATGGTTTTTACAGACCTCTTCACCGTTCGGACAGGAAGCATCGAACATAATGCCATTGATGTTTCTTTCTGCAACCGGGTTTGCTGCAACCAAAGCAGAAGAGAGGCCCACAGAAATTAAAATAAAGCTGTTGCTCAGGAGATTGACCATCACTATTTTTTACTCCAATTGAAAAAAAGCGCAGAGATGCACTGGCATCTCTCATTAAGGCTGCTTAAAAATGGCATAAAATCAGCGACATTCAATTTTGAAGTGATTCCATCTGCTCCTTAAGACGCTCCTGAACATCTTCTGGCCACTGATCGACATAGGCCCTGATAAAGCTAGTCTTTGATATTCCTCTTCCCTTCATCTCTGCGAACAGTTGACATCAGATTCCTGTTTTCCTGTTAGTTATGCTTACGTCAATGTTCTGAACTTTCAATCCAAGAACCACTCTGATTTATTTGAGGTCATCGCTGTTGAATGCCCTTCAACCCGATATTCTTGTAATCAAGGATAATACCCACTTAATAGAAGAAGCTTAATATGATTAACTCGGATCACACTATCGGCGCAGTTGGAGGTTCAAACCCAACCACGTCACAACCTGTTCAACCTCAATCGCAAGAGACTGGAGAAGGTGCTCGTTTCGGTAGGACTGTCAGTACTGGTGATAGCAACAATATAGTTTCAGTAAGAACACCCAACTTATCTCATTCTCAAACGGTCAGATCAGCCACTTTAAGCCCTGATGGCAGATTTGTGAAAGTTGATAATGTCGATGAAAAAGCGATACTTTCCAATATCACGTCACCCAATTCAGTGTCCCCTCATGACGTTAGCAGCAAAGGTACGCAGTGGGCCGCCGACGAAGCGGACCTGAAAGTCTGGCAAGAAGGCCGTTCAACAAAGCCACGAAAAATGAAAAAAAAGAAGAAGTGCTCAGGTTCTGCTGACAAGCCTTTTTCAGGCGTTTCTCTCGTTGCATCCCGATACCATGGCAACCCGAACTACCATACCGTTCAGGGTCAGCAGGTCATGGATAAGAACCCGGAGTCCCGATATTGCCAGCGCTCAACCGGGGCCTCTGCATCACCTGATGTGCCTGCCACAGATGATGATTCCTGGAGTTTCCAGTTATCTGCCGGGCCAGAGTCGGGCAAGGTATATCTGACTCGCCCGAAGTTCAGGCCTCTATACATGACGCCACTGGTTGATATTGGAGCCAATCTCGTTAAAGACAGCTTTAACTTGCCCCGGGTTATTGCAGAAGCTTCCCGGGCAGGGGTTGGTAGCATCATGGTAACGGGCACTTCCATTTCTGCGTCGAAAAAGGCTCAGAAACTGGTGGATCAATGGTCGGAGCCATCGGCGAAAGCCACTGAAGCTTGTGGATTTTCAGATTCCCCCCCATGCTCTTTGTACTATACAGTGGGATGCCACCCACACCACGCCAAGAATTTCCACCGGGATGGTGGCATACGGGAAATGAGAGAAATACTTGAACAAGGGGATCGTCACTGCATTGCGGTGGGTGAGTGTGGATTGGATTACGATCGCAAATGGTCGTCTCCTGAAGTGCAACGGACCGTGTTCAGGAAACAGTTGGCGCTGGCTGCAGAGCTGAAAAAACCACTGTTTTTGCATGAGCGGCTTGCCCATGATGACTTCATGGGTATTCTGGCAGACTACATAAATCAGTTGCCTTCACCAGCCATGGCTTGCGTTCACTGCTTCACCGGTAACAGTGAGCAACTGCAGGCCTATCTTGATCTGGGCTGTTCCATCGGAATTACCGGTTGGATCGGCGACAAGCGTAACAAAGATCTGGTTAAGGCACTGCGCTCTGTCAGTTGGGAGACTCTGCGTGAGCGCCTGATGGTTGAGACCGATGCACCGTTTTTAGAGCCTTATCTGGTCATGCCACCGCGGTTAGAGCATCGTCGGGGTGGCAAAAGAGAAAATGATAATGAACCGGCTAATCTGCCCTATGTGATCCATGCGCTGAGCCAGGTGCTTAGAGTGGATGGCGAAGAGATTGCCGCTGCAACCACCGACAATGCCAGACGTATATTCTCGCTCGGTGACTGAGGCAGTATTGGTATCCCGCCTGCAATGAGTCGGATTATTGACAACCTCCCCGCCGTAAAGATTGTCTGGGCGACCCCGTCTGGGCGACCCCGTCTGGGCGACCCCGTCTGGGCGACCCCGATAAAAACACGGGCAGAAAGCGGGAGGTATTTTACTTTTCCTGTCAGGTAGCGTAATCGCTATAAACACCTGACGGAGTCGTTAACCCGCCGCAGGTGATAGACCGATGGACGTGAACATTGCACTTCAGATCAT
>NZ_JAHHPN010000928.1:0-9182 GCF_024606325.1 Endozoicomonas sp. ONNA1 | reverse complement strand
TATCCTCAATTTCTTGCAATCCTCGCTACGGACGCTTAAGTCCGACAGGCTGCTAAGGATAAGTATCACCAGAGAATCTGCCAAGCATATCCTAATCCATCGGCTATTTGTCGTGAAACGTTTTTCATTTTTCCAGAATGAAGCGCCTCAGGTTGGCAAAAGGAGGGACAACTTTGCTTTATTACTGGTTCAGCCAGGGAAAACCGCTGGCTATAACGGCTTTCCCTCTTGTTAAACGTTTATTAATTTGGAACTCTTGTCACCCTTAGAAAGCAATAAAACATCGATTCATCGAGGGGTATTCATGGGGCTCCAGTTTTTCAGGGGCATTGGCCGTTTTTTCGGATTGCACACAGTCTGGATCATCTTTCTTTTCGGTATGGTAACGATGGCTCGTGCGGATAAGGTATGGATGGAAAATGGAGATGTGATCAGTGGCAAAATCATGGGTCTGGAAGCGGGTAAACTGACTGTTTCTACACGTTATGCAGGTAACATTACCATTAATTGGCGCCATGTCCGTGCTCTGGAGACAGACCAGCCGCTCTGGGTGGGTTTGATTGGAGAGAAAGAGGCTCAACAGCGTCAGTTAAAGAGCAATGGTGATCAACTGACGATTGTTGATCCTGATGGTTATGAGCGGAGCTTTTCGGCAGTCTGGCCAGTGGCAGAAATTCTCACTGAACAGCCGGTGCTGGCTGCTAACTGGGACATTGCTGGCAAGGTCAACTTTGGTTTGGACAGCGATCAGGGTCAGGACAAAGAAACCACATTTACGCTCAGTGGCAACCTGGATATCAATGACGAGTGGAACAAAAACAGTTTTAAGTGGGACATTGAAGTAGAGACGGAAGATGACGCAGACTCTTCCACCAAGGAGTGGGAGCTGGGGTATGCGTATAGTCGCTATTTCACCGAGCACTGGTTCGTTCAGGGCTCTCTGGATCAGGAGTATGACTCAGCGGAAGATCTGAGATCAAGACTGACGCTCGGTGGTTCGCTCGGTTACCGCTTCAGGGAAACGGTGAAAGAAACAGTGATTACCACCGTTGGTCTGACTCATCTCTGGGAAGATTATCAGCTGGAAGATAACCAGAGAAATCTGGCGGTGACGACAGGACTGGTGTATCGGAAGAAGCTCATTGATAACCTTGAGTATTACTTTAACAGCAAGCTGTTTTACCGTCTGAATTCAGGCCAGCAGTGGTTGTTTGATGGAGAGCATGGTCTGAGGGTGGGGTTATCTGAAAGTCTTTCTCTAAACCTGATGCATTACCTGGACTACGACAGTATTCCTACAGAAGGTGCTGATAAAACCTCGAGTCAGATCAAGGTAGGCATTGGTTATTCCTGGTAGTGAGAATGGCCACAGAAGGTAGTAGCTTCTGCGGCCATGAATCAGAGGCGCAGACCTCCATCCAGTTCCAGCACCCGACCATTGAAGTAGTCGTTTTCAAAAATGAACGCCGCCGTTGCTGCAATCTCTTCAGGCTTACCCATGCGTCCCGCCGGAATACCCGCATTCATTTTGGCGCGAGCTTCGGGCTTCATGCCCAGCGTCATTTCAGTCTCAATCATGCCAGGTGCAATCGCAGCGCTCCTGATGCCAAAACGAGCCAGCTCCTTAGCCCAGGATACCGTCATAGCGACGACACCGGCTTTTGCGGCAGAGTAGTTGGTTTGTCCGAAGTTGCCCGAGCGGGAAATGCTGGCAATGTTTAGAATCAGACCTTTGCTTCCTGATTCAACCATGCTGGCAGACACCTCACGACCACAGAGAAAAACACCGGTGAGATTGACGTCAATGACTGATTGCCATTTTGCCAGTGAAAGCTTGTCAGTGACCTGATCCTCTTTCACCTTAATTAGCAGACCGTCACGCAGGATGCCCGCATTATTGATAAGACCGTTGAGCGGGCCCAGTTTTTCTCTGGCAACTTTGATACTGTTTTCTACTTCCTGTTCGTTGGCGACATTGGTAGGCAGGGCAATGGTTTTTGCCCCCAATTCAGAGCACTCCTTTACCGTCTGATCCAGGGCTTCGCCTTTCAGGTCTATCAGCCCAAGGCTGGCACCTTTTTCTGCCAGATGCAGTGCCATGGCCTTGCCCAGACCGCGGGCAGCACCGGTAATCAGGATGTTGCTTTGTTCGAGATTCATTCTTTTGTTCTTCTACGTCTGAAAATCACTCAATGATTGTAACGGAACATAGCGAATTCTCTATAGACGGTTTGGTTTTTCTGAGTAACAAGGAGTATGAGCTTCTTTGTCAGGGCTGTTCTTGGTCAGTCAGGATTGGCTGAACTTCCCGGGGGCTTTCGATCCATCCACAGGCTACTGGTTTTTAATCACACGTATCATTTGAAGACTTTCAAACATTTTCTTTTTGTCGTTTTCGGACAGGTGCGCTGCATTGACCGTCCTGACAAAGTCTTGCTGCATGTTATTATCAAATGCTCCTCCATTCTGAAGGTATTCGCTAATTTGCATCACGATCTGATGACCAAGCTCTATAAGCTTGGGCCTGACCTCGGAAGCCAGATCACGGTGTTTTTTATTTTCTGGTTTGGCAGATAACCATTCCGCCCTATATCGATATTGAATAGCCTTGGCCGCATCTATCTGAGCCTGAAAAAAAACAGCGATGGAATCTGGTTGTAAACCAGCCTGCTGTGCATCAAACAATGCTTTCTCAAGCACCTGTTTTTCTCTGGTCAAATCTTCAATAGCACGATGATTCGTGGCCTTAAATAAGGCTACATCCTGCATATAAGTCAGCCGCTGGTTGATTAACTCAAAGATTCCTTTCGACATTGTATCCGCATCCGCAATCGTCAAAGTAGAGAGTGTCAAACAGAGCAACCCTGTTACAAAAAGCTTCATGATTTCCTCAACAATTCTCTGAGCTTAGAACCAGTCCCTTTCCATTGATTCAGCCGTGACACTCTGATTATATTACGCTCAACAACTATTAGAGTATCTGCCAGAATCATCAGCGCTGAAGTCAAAGCCAAATCAGGATATTAGGCGGTGATGGGAGTCTTGACATCCGTTGTCCTATACTCAATGGCTGATTCACAAGGGAATATTGCTATGGATAACTCAAACAACCTTTACAACACCGACTTTTACCGCTGGACACAACAACAGGCTGAGTTGCTGCGTACCGGACGACTTTCTGAAATTGATGTCTCCAATATTCTTGAGGAAATTGAAAGTATGGGTCGCAGTGACTACCGGGCTTTTGAGTCTCACTTGGCGATCCTGCTTATGCACCTGCTTAAGTGGCTCTATCAACCCAGGTTCCAGAGTCGAAGCTGGCGTAATACGGTCACCGAACAGCGGCACCAGATTCAGATGCTGATCAAAGACAGCCCCAGCCTTAAAAGCAAGCTCGATGCTGTTACGCCACCGGCTTACCATCGTGCGGTGAAAGGTGCAGTCAGGGAGACAGGTTTCCCGAAAGCAACATTCCCTGAAACCTGTCCCTGGTCTTTTGATGAAGTCATGGTGGATGACTTTCTACCGGATACCCCACCTCAATAGACAGCAAATATTGGCTGTAATTAAAGGGGTAACACCATGGAACATGATCAGAAAACGCTTTACCAGACCGATTTTTACGGAAAAGGAGCCGCCCGCAAGTTCCGGGCCCGCAACGAAACGTCATCAGGCTCCTGGTCTTTTTTTGATTGATGAGACATCATCAATCAAGTCACTTTGGCATATAGGGCTCAAACTCCTTGGCCGGAGGCTGGGGAATATTACCAGCAGCATCAGGCCTTAAATTAGGGTATTGGCCCAGTACTTTTTTGATTTTGGATTCTAATACCCCTACCTCTCTTTGCTCTGATGCACATTGTTCCTGGACTTTTGCATACTCTCTGGTTACTGGGCCCTGATGGATGATGGGATAGGGCTTGACAGGAAAGTCCCGGAGTATGCTCTTAACTTTCTTATATTCACTCTCAGTTAAAACAGGTTTGAGAGCATTAAGCAGTTGTATTCGGGAAAGGAATGAATAGTCCTGATTCTCCTTGCTGACAAACCTTGATAACTCGACACCGGCCTTATAGACATCACCCTGATGGCGTCCACGCTGGACATTTCCCCGGTTCCCGGAGTTAGACGACAACACGCCATCCACATAACCTTTCAACTGCCCCGCCATATAATCAGCCTCTCGCCGATAGCAGGTCCATCTCTGTAAATAGACTTCCTGCGATAGTTGGTTATATCTTGCTTTCTCTGCCGGCAGATGAACTTCAAGTTCCGACAGGTTTTTCTGATGTTGAGAAATCAGCTCCTTATGAACCGTGATTTCCTGAAAGTCCCTTTGAAGCTGATGCCTTAACTCTTCCCGAACCGCTTCTATACACTCTTTGGCTAAAGGCTTCAGACTGCTGGCAAGCATACTCAACCCTACGAAAGCAGTTGCAGCTCCAGCAGCTGCACCGCAGGCAAATGGATTTCTCTGAACGGTATTTTCTACCACGGCAATAAGGCGATCGGTCAGAGCTGCACCGGGTACCACTCTGGCAGGCGTCCAATTCTGAACCAAAGCATCAAAGGAAACGGCTCCGGCAGAAGCAGCGCCTGCCATGAACGTTAAGCAAGGTATATATTTTGTCCTGGTTCCCTCCACCGGGTCATAGCTGAAAAAAACTTTCCTGATATTTTTAAACACACCACCCTCAGAAGCGTTGGCTGATGTGGAAACAGGCTGCCCCACTGCCGGGCTCTGAGCCATTGGATTACCGATTTGCATAACGAAACTCCTGTAAGATTAATTGAGGTAATTTGACAGATTTAAGCGCGTTATGATCTGCCTATCTATCAGGTAGACCTCCATTTTTGTACTAAGTTCCAAATAAAAAACAGCTCACGGAAAGACAGCAGCTAATGCTGCATGATAATCTTATTGATAATCAATATCATTAATATATAATCGCCTCAAAATGCCTGAAACAGGTGTCTTAATCATCAGCCATAGTTGATTCCGGCCATAGGTTGAAGAACAGAGTTCTGCATATCGAAATATACCCATTGGGTTTTGAAAATCTTCAAAGGCGATGGTTATAAGTGGTATGTTTTATGATATGAAAATACAGGGGGAAACAGATGGAACCCAAGGTTCAAGCCGCACACGACGCACGTAACCTGCTTTTGAATGAGTACCACGGTATTTTGTCCACTCACTCTGATGACGTGCCCGGGTACCCATTTGGTTCTGTTATGCCTTACTGCCTTGATAAACAGGGTAACCCGATCATCCTGATCAGTGACCTCGCTCAGCACACCAAAAACATTGAAGCTAACCCCAAGGTTTCTCTAATCATCACCCAAAGTGGTGTAGACGATATCCACAAGGCAGGGCGTCTGACCTGGATCGGCGATGCCGAAAAAATTGAAGCGGACAATGAAGAACTGAAGGCGCTGGAGCAACGTTACTACTCTTTCTTTCCACCTTCTGCTCAGTATCACAAAACCCATGGTTTTGACTTTTACCGTATTCATCTGAAGCGTGCACGTTTCATCGGTGGTTTCGGTAAGATTTTCTGGGTGAAGAACGAGCTGATGACTCGTGAAAACCCATTTTACGGCAGCGTAGAAAATGGCATGGTCAACCATATGAATGAAGATCATGTCGATGCGATGATGAAGTACTGTAAAGTGGCTGGTATCGAACTTCCGGAAGGTGTTGAGCCAAAGATGGCCGGTATTGATGCCACCGGTATGCACCTGCTGCTGAAAGACAAGCTGGTTCGTATTCCTTTCCCGACAGAAGTGGACGAGCCAATGGCAGTGCGCAAGACTCTGGTAGAGATGGCCAGAGTAGCTTGATATCAGGCTTGTACAAATAAAAAGCCCCGAGGTTGTTTGGGGCTTTTTACGTTTCAATCCTTGAAGTTTCCATGATTAACACTATATAAGAAGCACTGTTGTCTCTGGAGGCTTCCATGCGCTTCCCTTTCTGGATTTTTTTACTGCTTCCCGCCCTTGAACTGGTCGTCCTGATCAAGGTGGGGGGCTATATTGGCGCTTTTAATACACTGATTCTGGTTATTCTGGGTATGGTGGCTGGTATAGCGATCATTCGTCGTCAGGGTTTTCGTACCATGATGAAGGCTCGCGAGAAGATGAATCGTGGTGAGCAGCCTGCGCTGGAATTGCTGAAAGGTTTTTTGACTGCCCTGGGTGGTGTGTTCCTCATGATTCCCGGCTTTATCACCGACTTTATCGGGCTGGTTCTGCTCATTCCCCCGGTGCGCAGAGCGCTGCTGAGACGCATGATCAAAAGTGGTCGCTGGCAGGCGCAACAGTCATCCACCACCCTTGAGGGTGAATATTACCGTGAGGACATCGACACCAGCCGGAGTATCCACCAGACCCTCGAAGGTGAGTTCAAGCGGGAAGATGAAAAAAAATTCTAGTGCCCCCTTGAAAAGGCTAAAGCCACCCTTACTTACTAGATTACCGATAATTGGGTTCGGTTCTGACATCGCAAGTCAGACCGTTTGACAAGAGTTGATTGCTGGTTTTTCAGCATAAACAGTTGGAGAGATACATCGATGAAAATCCGTCCGTTGCGTGATCGCGTGGTCGTTCGTCGTGAAGAAGAAACCACTACCTCTGCTGGCGGTATCGTGTTGCCAGGTTCTGCTACTGAAAAGCCAAACCAGGGTGTGGTAGTGGCTGTCGGTGATGGCGTATTTCTGGACAATGGTGAAAAACGTCCTGTGGGTGTCAGCGTCGGCGACAAAGTCATCTTTGGTAAGTACGCTGGTTCTGACACCGTTAAGATCGACGGTGAAGAGCTGATCATCGTATCCGAGAGCGAAATCTACGCTGTTCTGGAAGACTGATCCCGGAACTTCGTTTTCATAGCAACTGTTTTAAATTTCCAAAGGATTACCCATCATGGCAGCAAAACAGGTTAAGTTCGGCGACGAAGCTCGCAAGCAAATGCTGGAAGGCGTCAACATCCTTGCTGACGCAGTAAAAGCGACTCTGGGTCCCAAGGGCCGTAACGTTCTGCTGGAAAAGTCTTTCGGCGCTCCAACCATCACTAAAGATGGTGTTTCCGTAGCCAAGGAAATCGAGCTGTCTGACAAATTCCAGAACATGGGTGCTCAGCTGGTTAAGGAAGTCGCTTCTCAGGCTAACGATCAGGCGGGTGACGGTACTACCACTGCAACCGTTCTGGCTCAGTCCATTCTGAACGAAGGTCTGAAGTACGTTGCTGCCGGCATGAACCCAATGGACCTCAAGCGTGGTATTGACAAGGCAGTAGCGGCTGTTGTTGAACAGCTGAAAACCATGTCCACGCCTTGCGAAGACAGCAAGTCCATCGCTCAGGTAGGTACTATCTCTGCAAACTCCGATGAGCTGGTGGGCCAGATCATCGCTGAAGCCATGGAGAAAGTAGGCAAAGAAGGCGTTATCACCGTTGAAGAAGGTTCCGGTCTGGAAAATGAACTGGACGTAGTAGAAGGCATGCAGTTCGATCGTGGCTACCTGTCTCCTTACTTCATCAACAACCAGGAAAGCATGTCTGCTGAACTGGAAAACCCATTCATCCTGCTGGTTGACAAAAAGATCTCCAACATCCGTGATCTGCTGCCAGTACTGGAAAACGTAGCCAAAGCTGGCAAGCCTCTGCTGATCATCGGTGAAGATATTGAAGGCGAAGCTCTGGCCACTCTGGTTGTGAACAACATGCGCGGCATCGTGAAGGTCGCTGCTGTTAAAGCGCCTGGCTTCGGTGACCGTCGCAAAGCCATGTTGCAGGACATTGCTATCCTGACCGGTGGTACTGTTATTTCTGAAGAAGTCGGTCTGTCTCTGGAAGCTGCCTCCCTGGAAGATCTGGGTTCTGCCAAGCGCATCGCTATCACCAAGGAAGACACCACCATCGTAGATGGTGCCGGCAACCAGGCTGATATTCTTTCCCGTGTTGAGCAAATTCGTGCCGAGATCGAGAACTCTTCTTCCGACTACGACAAGGAAAAACTGCAGGAACGCGTAGCCAAGCTGGCCGGTGGTGTTGCTGTTGTCAAGGTAGGCGCTGCTACCGAAGTGGAAATGAAAGAGAAGAAGGCTCGCGTAGAAGACGCTCTGCACGCTACCCGCGCTGCGGTTGAAGAAGGCGTAGTCGCTGGTGGTGGTGTTGCTCTGGTTCGCGCTCTGTCCAAGATCTCTGTTGAAACTGCCAACGCTGAACAGAAAGCGGGTGTTGAACTGATCCTGCGTGCTCTGGAAGGCCCAATCCGTCAGATCGCTTCTAACTCCGGTGACGAAGCTTCTGTCGTTGTCGACAAGGTCAGGTCCGGCGAAGGCAACTTCGGTTACAACGCTGCTACCGGTGAATATGGCGACATGATCGGAATGGGTATTCTGGACCCTGCTAAAGTCACCCGTTCTGCTTTGCAGGCGGCTGCTTCTGTTGCTGGTCTGATGATCACCACTGAGGCGATGGTTGCTGATGAGCCTGCTGAGGCTGCTGCTCCTGCTATGCCTGACATGGGCGGTATGGGTGGTATGGGTGGTATGGGCGGTATGATGTAATCATCTTCCCGAAGCTCTGCTTCTCCGAAAAAGCTGCTTCTGTTTCAGGAGCAGCTTTTTTTTATGTCATATTTCCCGTCACTTGCGGTGAACAACTCGCAGAACTCACTTCATACTGACTCCATTGTTGATGACAGACTGCTCCTTAAGATCGGATCTCAGAATGCAAAAATTGGATTTAAGGGAACCTTTCAGATGTTTCTGAATCAAACATGGTATCAACGGTCAACATTGACCAATATCGAGAGTTTTGAACTCAAATCAGGATGAACTTCGCCGATGACTCAGGTCATGGCTATTAACAGAAAAGGAGCAGCATATGAGTAGTGGCATGGAAATTTCAGGAAGGAGTGGTAGTCTTCAGATACCCGCTAGCAATACGGGTAGTAATGCCCCTTTATCATCGGACGGGAACACGCCCACTCATAGAATTAGTGGTCCTGTTAATCCTGATCCACAGCTTAATCAGCTGCAGCAAAGCAGGACTCCTGACACGCCCATAAACGAAAGGAGAACCGATCCTTCAAACCCTTTAAATACACCGGGGCTAAGGCCTGGCAGTCAGCCACCGATCCAAAATCCCGATCCGACAGGAAACAGGAATCCTGGGCCTG
>NZ_JAHHPN010000927.1:0-15922 GCF_024606325.1 Endozoicomonas sp. ONNA1 | reverse complement strand
CCTGCGCCCGCAGGGAGGAACCGATTGTGATGAATTATTTGAGTCTTAGAGCCCGGTTTTCAGGAGGGTATCCATTCCCATATGGAGCATGGGAATGAGTTGTTGGCGTTTTGCGACACCCTCTTGATTGGGGCGTTAAGCTCGGCTCGCTGAGCAAGCCACTTGTGCCCCTTTTCTGCCCGGCATGCATTTTTAGCGATTACGCTACCTAAGAGGAAAAGCAAAATGCCCCCGCTTCCTGCCATGTTTTTAACAGTCCGAAGGTTTGAGCAAATTGTCGAATAAGGTGTACCCTGCTGACGGTAATGGGTACACCGCGGCGGAACATTGCCGCCATTTACGTTGAGTAAAATATCAACCGGAAGATATATTCAGCAGTGCTAATTCACATTCATTCGAATGATAGAATTCACAGCAACCCCGAAACAGTTTTTCTGCCAGTTCATGTTTGCCTACCGTCTGCCAGAGGTGAACCAGAGCCAGATCAATGTCAAGATGTTCAGAGGGGGTGTAGAGAATGTCCTCACTGGCATTGGGGTGCTTGCCGCTCATGCTCAGCAGAAGTCTTTCAGTCAGTTTATGTTTATCCATCAACTGCCAGAGTCGCACCAGTGCCAAGTCAATGTCACGATCTTCAGAGTGAGTGCAGAGAATGTCCTCACTGGCATTGGGGGGTTTGCCGCTCATGTTCAGCAGCAGCCTTTCTGCCCGTTTGTATTTGCCCACCAACTCCCAGTGACGCACCAGTTTAAGGTCAATATCATGATGCGCGGAGGGTTCACACAGCCTGTCTTCGTCGGCATTGGGGTGTCTGTCACTGATGTTTAGCAGCAGTCCTTCAGCCCGTTCATGCTTGTCCATCACTTGCCAGATTCGAACCAGAGCCATGTTGACGGTATGGAGGTGTTTGCTGAGCCTTTGTTCAGTGGGAGCATAGGGTTTTGACTGCAACCTTTTAGTCAGCTCTGACTTTATGTTCAGAAGAAGTGTTTCAGTCAGCGTGTGTTTGTCCATGGATTGCCAAAGTCGGGCCATAGTAATATCTGCGTTAAAATTGCCAGAAGGCTCGCACAGGGTTTTTGCATCGGCATCTGGCTTTTTGTTTCTCAGTGCTAATAGTCGTGCTTCAGCGTCAAGGTACCCTCCAACTGCCTCTTCACAACGGCTCAGGGTTAGATCAAGGTTATGAATGGTCGAAGCCCCGAACTCAGTGAACGACCCGGTCGACCTGAGTTCTTGCAGTAGAGAGCAGGCTTCTATCTGTTTTTTTTCGGTTTGCTCTTTTAGCGACCTTGCAAGTCCTACGACTATGTTTTGGTAGTGGAACGGACTTAGTACGTCCTGATCTTCGTTTAAGATGACCCGGAATGCTTCTTCTGCACTCTCGAAATTTTGTTTTTTTAGTGCTTCGAAGGCGTGATTGATCCTCTCTGTGGTAGCCTCAGGATAAGGGGTCTTCCCCCTTTGCTGGCTATTGGAAGGCGTGTCCGAATGTTCATGAACACGCTGAGCAGGTGGAGTAAACGTTGAAACCTTGGGGTTTAAGTCAGTCTTACTCTTTTTAGTTGCTTTTTTAGCTGTGGCTACGGTTGTTGATTTTAATCCGTATCTCATAGCAATAGAATCTCCATGAAAACTTGTGCTTTTTGACAGCAATTGGACAGAAAAGTTCATGGTTATCTATTTAAAATGTGAGACCTTGCAGAGTGAAATAATGAGCCGTGGTTCTCTTTTCCTCATAACCGTAAGGCTTATACGGGTTGTCTTCATTGGTATGCTTTCTTTGGTCGATTTAAAACCTGTCTAGCCATTTGATGGTTTGTCGGCGGGGTTGCAGGCAGGCCGTTCAGGGATGAGAAACTATTTACATCTGAAAATGGAGTTAATGGAACTATTCATCTAATAAGACGGTCTCAGTTGATAGGAAGAAAAATTTAATTCTATTGTCAGATTACCAGGCATCCCAAATACCCGTTGGGATTTTGTATGGTGTGCTGTCCCAAATGTCAGGGAAACTCACTCTCGTTTGAGAAAGTGTAATTTGAACGAATCATAATTTAAAAACAGGAGGCATCTTATTATGAATGTAGATAATCAAGTAGCCCGTCATACATTGGTTGATCGAGGCACACAAACAGAACCAGAGACAGGGTCAAACGTTGGCAGATTCTTGAATTGGTCCGTAAAATCCGTAAAACACTTACTTCTTCATAATACTTTATGGGATGCTGATTATTATGATGGCCTTTCACGGGATCAGAAGAAGTTCACACATTTTCTAATGAGTGTAGTCCCTTCGTCTATTGTTTCCGCTAGCTGTTACGCTGGTGCGAGGTATATGTCATTTGGCACTTTAGGAACTGTGACAACTGTCGCAGTTGGATGGGTTGTTGGCGATCAGATAGGTTACATACTCCAAAAGGAGTTTCTTAAGGAGTGTGATCGACTAGAACATGATCGACAAAGAGCCGCAGCACGTAGAAATCGATTAAGAGCTGAAGCTTATAGAAATACAGCAGGGACTTCTCAGTCTCAGCGATCTCCCGGCCCGAGGTCAAGCATCACCTTCAATGATCAAAACACTACTGCTCCACCATCATATGAAGAATCTCAGCGTGAACAAACTAACATCGTTCGCCAAAGAGTTCATCCTGATGAATTAGACACCTGACAATCGTAAAAGATAGTGTCAGGTAAACTTTGCTCTGTTCAATGAAATGGTGAGTTATCGATTGGCTGGTTTTCTTGGGTCTTGAAAAAATACTTCAGGAAACGGTAACAAAATATAGAAAAGAGTATCAAAACAGCAAAAACTGGTCGGAGCGAGAGGATTCGAACCTCCGACCCCCACAACCCCATTTAGGCGTTCGCTATCACATAGCCTTGGAAGCCAAGGTTTTACAAGGGGTACGTTTTTATACAATGCAGAATTTTTATATTTTTTAATAATCTCATGTCCCGTCATGGTCCCGTCGTTGATTATTATACAATCAATTTTTGATGATATAATATCCTCAATCACTGTTTCTGAACTGAGCACCAAAGTTGTTTGTTCAGGACTGCAATGAGATATGGTTCCGCCTTTGCAAACATAGTTCCACCATAGGGATCAAAAACACCAACAGGCACTGACCTATGTTTTACTATCATCATTTAGGGAAGTACTTTGCCGCCTGTGGAATCGAAAACAAATTGTTTCTGTGGATTTAGAGTGATTTTCCAATCTTGGTCAATTTCAAATTCAAAGCAGGCTGGAAGCTGATATAAATTTTTGTGACTGAACAGTAGCATCAACTCAACAGTTTTGCCGTAGACTTCAGTAAAACACATTTGAATCACCTTAAGATAATCAAACATTTTCCAGCAAATGAAGTGGTCTAATTGGTACGATTGTTAATGATATTAGACCGCATGTGAGTTCTATCTCTGTGTTAGGCCGCAACATCCTGCTTTATCGCGGCCAATCCTGATTGAACAGCCTTAATAATTCGGCATAGATATTCATAATCAGGGTTTGCCTTTTCTGGTAATGAGTGCCACCACTCTTCGCCGTATATCTGATCTAAAAGCTCTTGATTTTCACGCAATTCAAACTCGTCATTAATGCTCGGTAGCAGCAATAGCGAATCATTTAATTGGTCATACTTCTCCCGCGCTTCTTCCTCAGTTGTGAACTGCTCGCGGCGATCCTGAATAACAGACTTGATTTGGTCTTTAATCTCTTTTTGTATCATGCCTCCAATAGCATCGTAATCTATGATGTGCGAACGGACGCTGCTAAGGTTTTTAGCTAGGTAGTGCTCATCACAGCTGCAAAAGAATTCAGCGATTGTACGATCACCCATTCCGCCCCAATAGGAACTCCATGCCTGTCCGTAGCATTCAATATTGATCTTCCCCTGCCTGGGACCAATGTCTTCCAATATCACAGTGACCGGATCAAGGGCTTCCAGCTCTGATAAAGCAATCTTTGTTATCTGGCTTGTTTCTATTTTCATTTTTGAAATCCAGTTATGAGTTAGTTTGAGCCTAACAACGGCCCGGAACGGACGGCTACGCCGCCGCTCGTGCTTGGGTTATGTTCACTCAGCGAGTTCATATGTTGCTTCAAAAATATCTGGCTTGCACGGATACTTTTCCCCCTTAATGCCAGTGATTACCCAATCACCAGGACAAATAATATGACCGCCTTCCAGTGTGTCGATCCAGCCATGATCGTGCATGATTCGATTGCAATGTTGGCACTGGTGCTGGCCATCTATATCAGGGTGTCTGTAGTAATCAACGTCCCTTGTAACACCTTCGAGATATGGACTTACTTCTTTCCATTGGTAGGCATTAATAACAACAGGCTTCTTTTTGTACTTTGGCATCTTGATCTCCTTTATTATGCAATCGCAAACATAACAAACGCTACCACGGGACTTTGCCCCTTACGCAAAGGTTATGTTTCAGAATCATCGTCTAGAAGCGAATGTTGCAGTATCCGGTCAAGCGCAGACATTTCTTGCGTTGCATGGCTGTAGACTTGTTTCAGCTTTGCCAGCAGACGTTCCTCCACAAAACTCATTTGTTGCTCAATCTCTCTTGCAACAGGCGTTCTGTCGACATCAGAAAGTCTTTTCTCTAAATCTACTTTTGTTCGGACAAATAGCTCATATCCTTCAGGGTTTAACATTTCCAATCTCCAGTATAAACATCTCAACGGCATGGTCTGGACGGTTATGCCGCGTGTTATGCTTGGGTTATACACGGTTACCTCTAAACGTCTTTCTGTTCAAATGGTGGGTACTTCTCAGGAAAAGAAATTTCCAACCCGTTATCGGGCCAGTCACGCATGTTTTTTCTGTAATTCGCAATGAACTCAGGTTCATTTAGCTGTTGAGCGTCTTGGAAAAAATGTTTAAACAGGTCGCTGAATTTTATTATCCAGAATATTGTTGCTTTTAGTTCGCCTTCCATTTGTAATCGGATTTTTGAATTTTTAGCTAGGGTTTTCATATCAGATTCTAAAATACTGTACCGTTTTAGCATTGACTGGATTTCAGTCTGAAGGCTGCATTTGTACAAAATTTCAAGCCTGGCCAGTTCTTCAGCTGTATTTTCGTATAGCGTTTCGTAATCTCTGTTCTTCTTAAAGTCAATGAGTTCATAAGTGGACTCGAAAGTATCAGCCGAACAGGGCTTGCAGAGTCCTCTTGAGTCTCGTACAAACCAGTCTCCTATGTTCGCTATGTGTCTGCCTGTGAGTGTCTTAATCATGAAATTATTACCATCCCGGTCTTTGATCAGCTCAAAGTTTTTACCACGATCCGAGATATGTCTTGCGTCGCCGCCCTCCAGGAAAATGAACACGTCATTGTGGTTATGTCCATCCCATTGGACAGCATCAACAATAAGAGGCTTTAATCTGTATTTCATGATTTTGACCTCAGTGTCTCAGCTTTGGCGGGCAGTATAGAAGTCATAGCCTGGAGTACACCCAAAGTCATTTTGCAGTCAGCCAGGGCTCTATGGGCTTGGCCTTCGACTATAACGCCCATTTGGTCGGCTGCTACGGTGAGCTTTTGCCATTTCCAGTCGTCACGATAATTATCCCATTGACCGAAGAAAGCGGCGTAAAGTTTCATGATGCAACGTGCAGAATAAAGTGATTCTGGTAAATCGATTTTTATGTTTTTATCGGAGCGAATCCATGCGCACGCTGTTTGATCCAGTATCGCTACATCATAGTCAGCGTTGTATATCAGCAACGTTCTGTTCTGGACGATCTGACAAAACTTTTCATGAATTTCTGGCCAGCTGGGTGCATCTTCTACCATTTTGTTGGTAATGCCATGAATGGCTGTAGCGTCATCAGGAATAATGAGGGTTGGTTTGATCAAGGTGTCTAATAAAACTTCGCCATTTGAATCTATGATACTGATCTCCACGACTTCAGCCTTTTCGTCCAGCCCGGTGGTTTCGGTGTCCAGGAATAGGGGGTCATCATCTAGCCATTGTTGTGCAAGTGTGGCGTATTTGTAGGGATCGTGATGAGGCTCAATAGGTTTTGAATCTGTCTCAGTTTTTTTTTGCTGTTCGTCTGTTTCACTATACTGTTGTTGAATCAGCTTCCAACAATCAGGGCAGTAATGCGTATCTGCATTATCCGGGTGAAACTGCCAGCCAGCAAAGAGCAATTCTATATCGTCCAACTCATCAAGCTGGATGACTGCGTCGCAGTCCAGGCCGTCACAATGGGCTTCTATTAAAATAGTCATTGGTTTTCCTCAATCGGCTTTTAAATGGCTGAGCACAAACTCTTTGAGAGAGTCTGGTATAGGTTTCAACGAGACGGAATAACACCAGTCGTTTTTGAATTTGGGTAAGATCAGGCAAGGGTCTTCCCGGTTTTCGTAGATTTCGATATAACATGTAGATTTGGGTTCTAAACAGTACAAATGGTTAATTTCGTTTATGTAATGGTATGCAGCGTTAGTGATCGACATACCCGGATTGTGTTTGAGTTCAATGAGGATGGCTATGATGTGCATTTCGGTATCAATCAGGCTGACCCCAAACTCCGCTTTTGCAGAGTTTGGGTCTAAAACATGCAAGTTGTTAGTTAACATTTGATTTACCTGCAGCTATCACGAAGGGAGAGACTAACGGGCAGATTTCATTTAAGGGTTTTCGTTTCAGACAACAATTGTTGAAGTTTCGGCAGGACGAATAATTTTTCTTTTTGAAGTGTTTCCAGTTGTTTTTTGAAATGAGGGTCTTTAACTATTTTTAATGCTATTGGAAAAAATTCAATTTGCTTTTGCATTGTTTTTATCGCGTCTTCTAATACCTCTGCAGTGGTAGTTATTTGCGGGCCTTTTTTAAAACAATAAGCTATTGCCATCCAAAAACCAGCGGTTTGCAGCATATCTTGTTGCTCAAAATCAGCGGCCCACTCTTCACAGTATTTTGCAGTTTGTTCGCAGATCATGACTTTCACCTCTTGGCCAAGCAGTCAAAGCTTATAGCAGAGTGGTTAGTACCACTCTGATTCTTCAGCCTCGCGCTTGAGTGCAGACTCATATTCATTACTGGCAATTGTAAATAACTCGTCTGCCAGGTTAATGATTGTTTCCCAGTAGTCTGAACTCCAGTCTTCACCAATGCCGTCCAGAATGGCTTTTTTGGTTATTTCCAATTGTGGCAGTTCTGACAGGTTGGATAGATTAAATTCACGAAATAAGTTTTTTTCTTTAGTAAAAAAACACAAGTCCGTGGTTCGATAGTGACCCCCTGAGCCACCTTGCCAATGATAGCCACCTCCATCCGGTACCAGAGTAACGGGGAAAGGCTTTTTCTGATGCTGGCCAGCAAAATATTTTGATTCTGATCGGACGTTTGCGTATATCTCATTCATTTTAAATACCTTCTCTTACTATGGGAAAAACGGGTTGGCCAGCCAGACAATCACCAGCTTTCGGCTTTTGTCGTCAATGACTCTGATGGCGTCCAGCACGTTGAAAGGGTAGGTCTCTGATTCGTTCAGCCAGACAGAAATAAAGAATCGGGCCATGTGACGTTCACCGCTGCTCATGACTTTGAAATCCTGATCGAAAGACTCCAGATCACAGGTTCTTTTTTCTTTGTCCCAGTGATGTTTGAAACGTGGGTATTGATCCAGCAGTTCAAAGAATTTTTTTTGTGCTTCAGTCATGGCTTAACCTGCTTTTTTCTTGGCATTTTTTAGAGCTTCGTATCGGGCATCACGCTGAATATGAGCGTAGCGATCCACCATGCCGGGGTCTTTCCAGCCTTGTTCTTCCATGATGATGTGTCTGGGTACGCCTTCATTGATTCGGTCGGTTGCCCAGGTGTGCCTTAAATCGTGCCATCTGAACTGGGGAGCTATGCCCGCTCTTTTTTTGGCAGTGATCCATCGCTTTCTGAAATCACCCCAGTAACTGCCATCACCTGTGTGAAATACCACGTTGCTGTCTGGATGTTTTTTGGACTCCATTTCTCGTAATAAAATTTCTAATTCTTCAGTCATGACGGTATCCAGATCATCTTTGTTCTTGGTTCTTGTGCGACGCTGTTTTCTGTCTCTCGGGTTGAAGTCTTCAGAAGTATTGTCGAATTTATCAATTCTCAGATAACCGGGCTTTTTAATGGTTTCACCTTGAATATTGGTTTTGTACTTGGGGAAGTGGACCCGATCCCACGTCAAACCAATGAGGTTTTGTTGACGCCAGCCGATGTTTTTTGCGGCTCTGATGAGGTAGCCAAAGTACTCATCTGCCACTTTGAGTAGTTCGTCGTATTGTTCCTGGATCAAAAAAGAGATGACGCCTTTAGACGGTTTGTCTAGTTTGATCAGTTTGCTGAGATCTTGATCTAACCAACGCCATTCATTCCAGGCATTGGTTAAAATGGTTTTAACGAGTGAGGTACGTCGTCTAAATGTATCGGATGCAAATGGCCCCCGGCCTTTAGCTTTACTGAGTCTCACCAGAGTTGTTGGACAGATGACTTTTACTCTGTTTTTTGGAAGCAAGTCGTCGGCAGGATTCGGTTGGAAATACCAAATTAACTCATTGTTTTCCCGACGTAACTGATAAAGTCCCTTTTTAATATAAGAGCGCCGGATGACTTTTTTCAGATCCTGCTTGTATTTGGCTATGCCCCAGACAATACCGCCTTCCTGGTCGTTCATCGGTAACTCTTCGAGTCGATACCAACGTTTGTTGTAGTAGAATGGCCAGCGCAGAGCCAGCAAGTCTGACTCATCTGACCCTATGCCCAGTTTGCCGTCAGCTTCAATTTGAGTCAGATGTTCAATCAAAGCTTCACCGAATGAGCGCTCGGGTTTATCCCCACGGGTGATAGACATGGCATTTTTTTTTAGATTGTCATGAAAAATGCTGGCTTCTTCTGCGCTGTTGAACGTTTTCTTGACACGTTTGATGCCCCAATTCAGATCCTGGAAATCGTATTTGTATTTGATGCCCGAAGGCGTTTTGACTTTTTTCCATGGCTTTTGTCTGGCTGAACTCATGCTGGTTTTCTCTTTTTCATTAAGCGGGTTAGTTGTTCGCTAACATTACTGGCAGTAGTGATTACAGTTGCGATGTTTGTCACAGTTGGCAAAACTTGGGTTCGATTGGGTTTTTGGCCATGGTGATTGATTAGATACTGTTGAAGCTGTTCTTCACTGCAGCGTATTGCACCTCTTTTTTTGAGGCTGCCGCCCAGGGCGTAATGCTCCAGAACACCCTTTACACACTGCTGATAGACAAAATTGTCGGAAACGTTTAACCGTTTGGAGATGTCTTTGATAGACAGAAATACCTTGTTTTCTGGTTGTGTGTCATCGATCATTTTGGGCCTCGCAGTGATTGAATTCAATCATTTGACGATATAATATCATCATAAATTGGTGATATTATATCGTCAAATATTTTTTTTGAGGCTAAAATAAAAGCGCTGGAAAGAGCGCTTTGGAGGAAAGATAAGGTGGGTTTTTTTTGAAGTTAGCTCTTTCTGGCAGCTTGGTAGTAGCGCCTGATGAGCGTCTGAATTTCTTCTTGCATGTCGGCAGGAAGGTCCTTCCAGACGATGAGTTCAGCGGGTAGAAAGAAGTCGCTGACTTTGCAGTTCAGCGCGACAGCCAGACGGTTGAGCGTGCTGCTGGTGTAGCCAAGGTTGCGTTCTATTCGCCCTATAGCTGTGAAGTCCATGGGTGGCTTGCATGTCTCTGCAAGTTTTCTTTGGCTCATTCCTGCAGCTTTTCTGAACGCTCGGATATTGGCACCAGGCAACTGATTTTCGGGGTGAGTCAATGCTGCTATATCGGGTGTTTTCTTTGAGGGATCTATATCCACTTTTTTTGCCGAATCTGGGCTATATGACATGAATATATCCTCGAACCTTTTTTCTATATCATCGGATTATAAAACAAAGTTATGAAAAACTGCACCGCTTTTCAGAAGCATTTGGCCGACAGATCTGTCCCCTGGAGTGAAATTGTTAAGTCATTGAATGTTCACAGAAGCGCGCCGGCAAAGTGGGCAAAGGGAGTGCTTTATCCGAATCGTTTAAACGCTGAAGACCTGATTGCTTTGTTTGCCAGTCATGGCATTGAGCTGGATTTTAATGACATCTATCAGTCAAGAGAGCATTCTTCTGACGAGGTCGCATGATTATCCGGAATCCAGAGGAGTTTTATCATAATTATAAAGCTCCGTTGCCTGAGTCTGTACCCGATGAGCTGAAAGGTTATACGCAATGGATTGTATGGAGATTGGAGAAACTACCCTCTGACAAGAAGCCGAAAAAAGTCCCCTATTCACCACTAAGGCATCAGCGCAGCGGCAGCAATGAAAAATACCGAGAGTCATGGGGTACGTTTGACCAGGCTTGTCAAACGTATTCTATGGGCACCTACGCGGGTATATCGTTAGCTATTACTGAGAAAGACCCTTTTGTTGTGATCGATTTTGATCATTGCGTCAGTAGTGATGGTCAGATAGACGACTGGGTCAGAAAATGGATTGACGCACTCGATAGTTATACAGAGTTCAGCCCTAGCGGGACCGGCATTCACATTATTGTCAGAGGCAAAAAACCGGGTGAAAGATGTAAAAAAGTCGGCCTTGATTATGAAATTGAGATGTATGAGAAACTCCGGTTTATTACGATTACCGGGCATGTTGTTGACGAGAAACATTTTCTGAGTCAGAACCAGGAGTCGCTGAAAGAGCTTTATAACGAGCGGCTTGATGTGGGGCCTAAACCTCTTGAGCCTACAACTCAAAAACCTGTAGCGCCTTTGGAAATGGACGACTGTAGTCTTGTAGAGACGATCAGAAAAAGCCAGCAGGGACCAAAATTTGATCGTTTGATGGCGGGTGATTGCTCTTCGTATGCTAACAAAGATAATGAAGGCAGGTCTGAAGCAGATATGGCGCTATGTTCAATTCTTGCGTGGTGGACTCAGAAAGACACGGAGCGTATTGATCGGATTTTTCGAACCAGTCAGTTGGTGCGTCCAAAATGGGATGAAATGCATGGTGCACAGACCTACGGCCAGATGACTATTGATAACGCGATCAAAAACACGTCGGGTCAGTATGATCCTGAAGCTCAGAAGCGGAAACGAAAAAGTAACGTCGTTTCGATTAGAAAAAATGATAGGCGAGTCATTACTACTGACACTGGTTTTGAGAATCATGAGAGTCACAAGGTTCTTTTTACTGAGCCCTATCCCTGGCCTAACACGGGTACACATCATTATATAGACACTAGAACAGGCGCATTATACAGGGGTCAGCCTTATAGTGACAGCCGCGATCTGATTGCTCTCAGGCCCGTTTGGGTTCATTCCCTGGGTCGTGACGAGTTTGGCGAAAAATATCGGGTGGTCAAATTTTATGATGAGGATTTTAATGATCAGGTAGCTTGTTTCCCGTCCCAATGGTTTACAAAACTGAAAGACGCTAACGTCTGGACAAATCTTGTAGCGCGGGGCATGGTTATCATGTCCGGCAAAGAAAAGTATGTTTCGCGATTTTTGGATCTTTTGCACAGCGTTTGTACTAAACGGAGTTGGGCGCCTTCTAAACTGGGCTGGTTCGAAGCATTGGACGAGCGCGGCAATCAGACCAGGCCGGTATTCGTTTTACCCGAAAAAATTTTAGGTGAAACCGGAGACGGCAAAGAAGTTTTTTTTCAGTCGACGGATGAAGTCAGTAGTAAATCGATAACCAGCTCTGGCACTTTAAAAGAGTGGCAAACGCATGTAGCAAATAAAGCTTTTGGCAATTATTTGCCAATGTTTTGTATTATGTGCGGTTTGGCTGGAGGGTTGTCAAAAATTGCTAATACTGCCTCAGGCGGTTTTCACTTCTGGGGTCTGACTTCCTTTGGTAAAACGGCATTGTTGCAATGCGCTGCTTCTGTCTGGGGTGATGCGTCTGATCCTCAGACTAACAGTCAAAAGACCAGTATACGAAAATGGAACGCGACAGCCTCGGGGCTCGAGGCCACGGCGCAATTGCATAATGATATTGTTTTGTGCCTTGATGAGATCGATGAGCTTGAGCCTGGAGAGCTGGGTAAACTCATTTATACACTCACTGGTGGTACACCCAAGAGTCGAATGCAAGAGACGGGTGGTCTCAGAAAACAGAGTTATTGGCATATTATGCTACTGTCATCCGGTGAGACATCGACTGAGAGTATTTTAAAAAACACTGGACACAATAAGCGAGGCGGGCAATTACATAGATTGCCTGATATACGTGTTGATGTTTTGGAGAACGGGATTGTTCAAACTGAGACTGACAATGCTGCTCAATTTGTTGAGGAACTTAAATTATCTTGTAGTCAATATTACGGAGTCGCTGGTCCTGTTTTTATAACCTGGTTATTGAATGAAATGGAAAAAAAGGGGCGAGATAAATTCTGCCAGGAGATGAAAAGAGCAATTGAGTCTGTTGAAATAATGTTGCAGAACGGGATAAATCCTTTGCCAAATGAAATTGGAAGGGTGCTTAAACGAATGGCTACAGTTGCTGTAGCGGGTGCTTATGCTTCTGAAGCGGGAGTATTGAACTGGCTGCCGTATGATATTCAGTCTTCTGTTTTGTTTGTTCGCGATCTTTGGTTGGCTGATATGGAAGGTCAATTCAGTGAACTTGAAAAAGCTTTAGATTTCCTGAGAGGCAGTTTATTGTCTAACCAGGCGAATTTTGAGCATTTGTATCGTGATAATCCAAAAACGCCTTTTAAAATGATGGGTTACCGGGATGATTTTTACATAATGATTTATCCGAATGTTTTTGATGAGTTTTGCAAAAGTTATTCTAAAAGACAATTGTTAGAAGCGCTTGAAAAAAAAGGTTATTTATTGTTGGGTGAATTAAATAAACAGAATAATCAACGACGTATTGCTAAGAAAATACCGCTGACTGACGGTCGGTCCAGGCCTCGTTGTTATTGGATTGATGTTAAGTTTTTGGAGGAGTAGATGACACACTTCCCGCTTATGATTTTGACCAAATCTTAAGGCCGCATAACGCTTGGTTAAGTCGCTGCCTAAGGCAGCGGGGTGGATTTGTAAGAACCTAGAATTTTCTTCGCTTCTTCTTCCTGTTGTTTTACTTGACTCAACAAAAAATTTTTTTCTTTTTCTTCAAGATTGGCTAACAATAAGTTTTGACAACTTTCATTAATGCTGGAAAAAAAATTTGGTTTCAAATCTTCATCGGTTATTTTATACGATTCAACTAATTCTTGCTCAGTAAGTTTTATTGCTATTTCCTTTACCCTACCATACATTGCAGACGTTTTTTTTACAAGCGTAGAAACATCATCTAAACTTTTATCCTTCGATACGAGTTGAATTTTTGAAAGCAATGCTGGAATAGATTCTCTATTTTCAATAAGGTGTTTGATCCACCTTATTTCACCTTGCAATTGTCCTATAGAAGAAAAAACGTTTAACAGTTTTTCATTAAGCTTAAGCATATCATTTTCCATTTTGGAAAGGACTTTTTTAAGGCTGACGATGTCTAAATCTTGGTACTGCTCTTTTAGCTCATTATCATTTTTATATTTGCTTTTCATTGTTTTGATTCTCCAAAAAATAGCTAATCCTAGTTTGAATATAAGTTTGAGGAAACAACTAAATTAGTTGTTGAGATTATAGAAGTCTATACCGCCGATATTCTGGGTTGTACCAGAAGTGCCATTGTTAAAATTATGGAATGTGTTGCCACCTATAGACTGGGAAGTACCGGATGTGCCGTTATTAAAGTTATGGTATGTGGTGTTACCAATAGACTGTGAAGTACCTGATAACCCGTTATTATAATTATGAAAAGTGGTTTCTCCTATGTTTTGTGAAGTTCCACTTACTCCATTATTAAAATTGTGAAATGTTATACCACCGATATTTTGTGATGTGCCGTTGGATCCATTAGTACAGTTGTGAAATGTAATGCCACCTATTGTATTGCTGGTGCAATTGGCAAAACTTTGCAAGGAGAGCATTAAAAAAGCTGTTCCAAGAGTTAGTGAAAAGGTCTTTTTCATTATATTCATTCCTATGGTCGTAATTGTAAATTCAACTATTGATAGTTGCAAAAAACTGTATGGAAAATAAGCGTTCAATTAAATCAACTCTTTATCTAAAAAAAATATTTTCACTTAAATCCAGAGAAAATCACACTATTTTTTAATGCCTATTATCAGATTTAATGTCAATTTTTTTACAATCAATATCTTCGCCTATTTTATCACTAATATGTTTTTTGATTTTAATCACCGCAATAGAAATAACAGCCACCAACAATCCAGCTATTAATCCAGTAGGAAGTTCATTTATATTCATCGTTAATACTCAATAATGTTTATTTATCAGAAGTTTCAAATGCAACTCCCATCAAGACAAAATATCCCAGCAGCACAATGCACGGCAGTACGTTTGTATGGAAGAACTCTATCTCGCTGGGAACATACCCAAGATCTAACATTGAATAGAAACCAACCGCCACATAAGGAATTGGGAATATCACAAGTTTCCAACCGCCTAAAGCTCTGAAAAACTCATAAAATAATTTGCTTTTGTGCTGGTACACCTTGGCCACACCGAAGGCAATCAGGTAAAGAGCAAAAATCATAACCCACAGAAGCCAATAGTTTTCAAAGTAGATATTGATCCAGTTCATTCATCCAGTCCGTTATTGCACTTTCCCGCAACGTTATTTTAAAAAGTTTTATTGAACTATACGTTTTATTCCTGATCTTACTACGAAGATATATTTTCATCAAACAGTGTTGGCCGATTGAGTCACACGGTTATTGCCAACTTTTGCCCGCATTTAATCCTGAATCCCCTTAAAAAGGGGGACAGTCCCCCAAACAAGGGGACTCAAGTCCCCCAAATCAAGTTTAAAAGAAAGTTCTAGAAGCCTTGCGACACTAAGTATCTTGTGACAGAAGTCCCCCAAGTCCCCCAAGTCCCCCACTTTTTTAGCCCTTTAGTAATCATTAATCATAAAACCGATGTGGGGTGATACATTGTTGACCCCGCACTTCAAAAGGCTAAAAAAACTTTTGCAAAAAAATAGGGGGACTTGGGGGACTTGGGGGACACAACAAAACCAATATTCAGCTAAGTTATTGAATAAAAAGCCCTATATTTATTTATTATGAAGAGTTATCAAAGTAAATTAGGGGGACTTTTGGGGGACTTGTGTCCCCTTAAGTCCCCCTGAGTCCCCTTAAATCCCCCAAGTCCACTTTATTGCCCACAGTCCCCCATGACACAGGCCCTTTAGACTATAAGAGGATATAAAATCACCTATAATCAGGTGGTGGGAGGCGGGGAGATTGTTTCAAGGTGTTTCATTTTTTTGTCGGGAATGAGGGGGATTATGTATACACATGGTGGTGCCAGGCCGGGATCTGGTCGCAAAAAGGGTGGGATTGCCCAGGCCCGTAGGTTGTTGAGTGACGCTATACAGCAAGGGTTGGCTATTGCTGGGAGGAAGAAGTATCCCGACAGGGTTAGCCAGGAGGATATTGAAGTGGCTGCGGTTCAGACGGGGGCCATGTTAGTTGATGATATGATCCAAGCTGGCCAGGGCAATGACGTTATGAAACTCTGGGCCACGGTTGCACTGAAAGAGACGGATGGTGACAAGGGCGGGTCTGGTAAAAGCACACTGGCTGACGCACTTTCTTCACTTCCTGTTGCTGACCATGTCCCGGACGTGTCCTGTTTGGGCCAAACATTGCCCGGAGACTTACTACCAGAGGGGGGCACGACTCACATAGAAAGAGAAGCGCCCCGGGAACAGCCGTATTTTTCTCCACAGAACCGCCTTCCTTTTGACAACGACGAGGATTAGACGCGGTAGCGACCCCCCCACCC
>NZ_JAHHPN010000926.1:0-1470 GCF_024606325.1 Endozoicomonas sp. ONNA1 | reverse complement strand
ATAAAGCACAGGTGGCCTGTAACGCGCTCACAGAGCATTATGACGTGAACATTGACTGGACACCCACTTTAGCCAATGCCGTCATCAAAGGCTGTACTGGCCGTGGAGTTTCGATGCTGCTGTTGAATCAGCGGTTTGGTACACCAGGAAGAAAAGCCGATGACAAGAGTCCGGACTTTGAACG
The DNA here is from genome assembly GCF_024606325.1 of Endozoicomonas sp. ONNA1. NCBI lineage: Bacteria > Pseudomonadati > Pseudomonadota > Gammaproteobacteria > Oceanospirillales > Endozoicomonadaceae > Endozoicomonas > Endozoicomonas sp. ONNA1. The sequence goes on along the minus strand of NZ_JAHHPN010000926.1, from coordinate 1,286 downwards.
GGTTGATCAGATCATTGCCCAGGTGAGGCCAGAGCTTCTGAGAACCCGTCGAGAAGCGGAAACCTGTATGAATGATCTGATCCGTAAGCAGAAGAAAAAGTATAAAAAGAAGGCTCAGAAAGAAGAGCAGGAAAAACCCAAAACCAAACCCCCTGCAAAGCAACAGGAAGGTAACAGTAAGGGTGAAAAAGCACCGAAGTCTCTGGCTGGCACTGGAGTAAGAAGGGCTAAAAAAGGCCATTAAATCAGACCGACGAACCTTAGCCTGTTTGTCTGTTTTTATATCTTGTTTTTAAATCTTGTTTTTCTTCTTGTTTTGGGATTTCTGAACCCCTTGCCCTGTCTGGGCTGAGAAGGGGTTGTTACACCACAATGAGACTCTATTGCACCACTTTGAGATTTATTGCACCACTTTGAGATTTATATTGAATCATATAGTGACCGCTATTGCACCACTTTGAGACAGGTGTTTTTTTACCCCTCTACCATGCGGGTTGATGAGTGGTCGAATTACACCACTTTGAGACTCGCTGCAAAATTCTATTGCACCAATTTGAGAAAATACCCGTCCTAATGCATCACATTGAGACTGTTTCAGTCTGTTTCCACAGTTTTTCTGCGGTTGAAGCTATTGCACCGGATTGATACAGATATGATCGGTGTGCTGTAAGAGCCTGATAAATCTACGAGTAAAACCCATTACACCATTTTGAGACTGGTGCTTGTTAAGGTTTAATTGCATCTGTCGAGGTAATATGTTGCAATTGTCTGTATTGAATCATTTTTGTGTTTTTGTTGCTTTATGAAGAGTCAGGATGAGAATAATCAGGAACAGGTAGAGTCCAGCATGTCTATTATCAGGGAAGATGTTGAGCAGGATCATAAGCTAGTTTTGAAGGGTAATGCGCTGATTGAAGCGAGATATGGGATCAGTGTCACAGCACAGAAATTATTCCTGGGGTTGATCGCAAGAGTTGACCCCACAGCCAGTGAATTGCCCACATTTCGGTTGACCAAAAAAGACATGCACGATCTAGATATCGGCGTAGGCAAGCAGACAGCCTACCGTAACTATACTAGCGCTTGTCTCGAGCTTTTAGGCCTTAGGGTCTCTCTGGTTGAGAAAAACATGAATACTGGTGAAGTCGAAGACACCGACATTAATATCTTCAGCAGGAACACAAGGAGATGGAATGATGCAAGCCGGGAAGAACTCAAAGAAGTCGAATTTAGATTTACGAAAGACGTTGAGCCTTATCTGAGGGACTTCAGCAGCGATATTCGTT
>NZ_JAHHPN010000925.1:0-1298 GCF_024606325.1 Endozoicomonas sp. ONNA1 | reverse complement strand
TCGGATTGGCCCTGGCGTCGAGTCTCACTTTCGACTTTTTCATGAACGACAACAGGATGCTCACACAATGGCTGGGCGGACCTCTGGGGCGAAGTCTCGACAAGCTTAATCGCTGGCGGAGCACGGGTGAATCGGAATATGGCTATGTGAAACGTACAGCTATTGCCACGCCTCAACGCTTCAATGAAACGGATGAAGAGTATGCAGGCCGTATTAAAACAAACAATGTAATGTTTGGCTGGACACGGAGTGAGAGTTATCTGCAATTCCGTGAAAGACGTGATCGCACCATGAAGATGTTTGACAATGGCTGGGAGAAATACTTCAAGAAAAGTGTGCCTCAATGGTCATTTTCCCATGCAGAAAGTATTCCTTACTCCTACACTCTGGGAGCCTTCTATGGATGGCAGCAGAGCGGTAATAAGAAAGTTCATGCTCATGATAAGAAAAATGCTCCTTAAGAGAGACGATAAAAAGACCGGCGACGAATTCTGATATCAGCAATCAGCGGATGAACTCTTCATAAACAAACGAAACCTACCATACTGATTTAGTTCTTCTGAGGTAGTAGAATGACAAATGCCCGTCACAATGCATTAAGCCTTGCTGTGGCCATTGCCATCGGTTCTTTCATCGTCGGTAAACAGGCACTGGCCGATCGCAGGCTGCAAACAAAGTCTGTGGATATTCAGAGCAATGGACAGGCGGAATTCACCCAGAGTGAGGTCATCGTTAACCCAACATTGGATGATGACCAGCAGCCAATCCCTAATTCCTTTACTACCACCTACCCTGATCAGGCTGAAGCCAGAGCGGGCTATGTCGTTCCTTCTGACGGCTTTACAGACATTCTTTCTGGCATTGAGGGTGGCGTTTCCGTAGTTGACCTTTTTGAAACAGACGACAATGACGCTGCTCTGAAGTACACCAAAGTCCTGAAGGTCGGTAATGAGGGAGTCTTCAGGTTCACTCATAACCTTAAAAAAAATAAACTGCTCATCGAAGTCAGGGAAGGAATGACACATCAGGATTCAATCAGGGCTGTTCGCGCTCAATCAGACAACACCCAAACATTAGATCCGTTTACGAAAGTTGCCAGCCCCGAACATCTCGCTGGAGTGCTAAAAAGCGCCAGGGAAAGAACAGGAAAACTTGGCGAAGTAGATAAATTTGTTGCACTTGCCAACCTCGAAGTAGACAAGGTTGATGTAAGAGGGCGCACCTTTATGCGTCTTGTCGCTGTCGGCGACCCTCCTCCTGAACTGCAGCGCCTGGGTCAATCGATCTTTGTTAATGAT
>NZ_JAHHPN010000924.1:0-15139 GCF_024606325.1 Endozoicomonas sp. ONNA1 | reverse complement strand
TCCTCAATTTTCTGCCGTCCTCGCTACGGGCGCCATTCTCGGTCAGGCTGCTAGAGGAGGCCAGGGTTCTGGTCACTACTGTCTGGGATTTCAGGAGTAATCAACAAAGATTATGGCCAGTCAAAAACAGGAAGAACTCATTAAGGCTTTCAGGCAGTTGCTAAAAGAAGAGCGTTGCGGATCCCAAAGCCAAATTGTCGAGCAGCTTCAGAGTCAGGGTTTTGAAAACATCAGTCAATCAAAAGTTTCCCGGCTACTATGTCGTCACGGTGCTGTTCGTGTTCGCAATGCCCGTAATGAACAAGTGTATTGTCTACCCCCTGAACTGGGGAGAATGGATTCCAATATCGCGGTCAGGGATCTGGTGGAAGACGTAGCCAACAACGGTATGTTGATTGTGATCAAAACCAGTCCGGGGGCAGCCCAGATGATTGCACGGCTGTTGGATTCCGTCGGCCGCTCCGATGGTATCCTGGGCTGTGTAGCGGGCGACGACACTATTTTTGTAGCTCCGATTTCCTCCGCTGAAATTGACAGGCTTCAGGAGAGCATCGTCAAGCTGTTTATGTAGCAGCTTGATGGCCTGCTTGACCATCTTCCCGACTTCCCGACGAAGAGAGGGTGTCGTAAAAGCGGGATTTTATGCAGAACTTGATTTACCAACTTATTATAAACGACAAAGACCTTTCAGTTGCGAGGTGAAAACAACCTTCATTGGGTCAGTTGCGTGGCAATGGCTTTATGCAACGAATCTGTTGGTTGCTTATGGAATGATCCTGACCACCGCAGACACACCTCCCGGCACAAATCCTTATTCATGGGTAGCTTTGGAAGCAGAGTAAAGTCTGCCACGGGAACATTTACCCGCTGCATTTTTGTCTATATGCTTGTGGCTTATTTCTTCAGTGCTTTCAGGCTCGATGGCATCACCCAGTTTCAAGATAGCGTACAAAGTTAATCCAGAACACATGAGTGCCAGCCTCTCCGGTAGTTGGGACCGATATCAGGGATTACCTGATGCTGCGCAGATAATCCCTGAGATGGTTCCGGGCGACCTTAAGACGCTCGATCTACAGACCGACGCTTCCTTTCGGTGGGATTCCGGGTTTTCCGCCTGGTTGCTCAAGCTTCAACGACACTGTGACAGTAATAATATAAAGCTGTTGCTCTCCGGGTTGCCGGAAGATGCCCTGAACCTACATCAGTTGGCCATCGCAGTTCCTTTGCAAAACTTTTCGACTAAAAAAGCCTTCTTTTCATTGAAGTCGCTGGAGTCTCTGGCGAAAGGGGTGTTTCAGTGGCTGGAAGATTTTGTGCTTTTTCTGGGAGATATCTCGCTCGGAATGCTAAGAATGTTCAGGATGCGCAGTGATGTCCGGCGTGGTGACTTTTTTCAGTTTTTGCATCAGGCCGGGCCAGTGGCACTTCCCATCGTGACGTTGCTGAGCTTTCTGGTGGGCATGATTCTGGCTTACCTGGGGACAGTTCAGTTACGTCAGTTTGGAGCTGAAGTCTACGTTGCTGATCTTGTTGGTTTAGGTATGGTTCGTGAAATGGGAGCTTTGATGACGGCTATTATCATGGCGGGGCGGACAGGAGCTGCCTATGCCGCGCAGCTGGGTACCATGCAGGTCAATGAAGAAGTCGATGCGCTTACCACGCTGGGCATTAAGACCGTAGAATATCTGGTGCTTCCCAGAATGCTGGCTCTTATTGTGGCCATGCCATTGTTGACGCTTTATAGCGATGTATTGGGCATGCTGGGAGGCTCAGTAGTGGCTTTGGGCATGGACATTACCTTCACTCAGTATTTTCACCAGCTTTCCGGTGCTTTTGTCATGGCCGATGTGATGACCGGCTTATTTAAAAGTCTGGTGTTCGCTATTTTGATCAGTTTTGCCGGGTGTCAGGCCGGGCTGGCCTGTGGCCGTTCTTCTGCAGCAGTGGGTAAGGCAACCACTACGGCTGTGGTCACTGCCATTGTCTATCTGGTGGTAGCGGATGCAGGTTTGAATATTCTCTATTTCCGGCTGGGTATTTGATAATGGACACGCCAGATCCCGAAGCAATGGCCAAAACCAGCTCTGAAACAGGAGCTGCGATCGAAGTCTGCCAGCTGACTATGAAATACGGCAGCAACCTTATCCAGCAGGACCTGACCTTCAAAGTTCACAAAGGCGATGTATTTGTGATTATGGGTGGCAGCGGTTGTGGTAAAAGCACTTTGCTCAAGCATATGATCGGACTGTATCAGCCAGCCGCTGGAACTATTGCCTATGAGGGGCTTGACTACTTTTCTGCTACAGAGCAGCAACAGTTGGAAATGCGAAAACGATGGGGAGTCACTTATCAGAGTGGTGCCCTGTTCAGTGCCATGACTCTGGCAGAAAACGTTGGTTTTCCTCTCACACAATATACCCGGATGAAACCGGCAGAGATAGTCGATCTGGTGGGTTACAAATTGGCTCTGGTCGGGTTGGCGGGCTACGAAAACTATTTTCCATCGCAAATCAGTGGCGGTATGGCCAAGCGTGCCGGTCTGGCCAGGGCTATGGCTCTGGACCCTGATGTGCTGTTTTTTGATGAGCCATCAGCCGGCCTTGATCCATTGAGCGCCAGACGCCTGGACGATCTGATTCTTCGGCTCAGTCAGTCACTGGGGGTGACGATTGTGATTGTCACCCATGAGCTGGAAAGTATTTTTGCCATAGGCTCCAATGGCGTATTTCTCGATGCGCAAACTAAAACACAGCTGGATACCGGGGCTCCGTCCCATATGCTGAAACACAGCTCTCAGCCCCTGGTCAGGGAATTTTTGTCCCGTGGGCGGAGTCTTCAACGGGCTTCCGGAGAGAGTCTTCAACCGACTTACGGGGAAAGAGGACGATGAATAAAAAAAGGTACTCCATTTTTGCTGGCCTGTTCGTGATCGCCATGATCTTAATGGCATTGGGTCTTGCCATGTTTGTTGGTCAAGGCAGTTATTCCAGTCACAGCAAAGAGCGTTATGAGCTGATCTACGACAGTAGTGTTATGGGTCTGAATATTGGTGCTCCTGTTACGCTGCGGGGGGTCAAAATTGGAGAAGTCACAGAGATTCGCACCCAGCTGTATGTTGACAAGGAAGAGTTATTAAACACGGTGTTTATCGATATTTATCCGGACATGGTGATCGGTAAGGGAGGAAAAATTCCTGAAGATATCGTGAAACAGCTGGTGGCCCGGGGGCTGGCCGCCAAGCTGAAAACCCAGAGTCTTCTGACAGGGTTGTTGTACATTGAAGTGGACTTCTATAAAGCCAGCTCTCGAACGATTCCTGTCTCTACCCAATATCCACAGCTCCCGACGGTGCCCACAGATTTTGAAACCATTACCCAGGATCTGGACAAAATGAATCTACCTGCGCTGATCACTGATCTGAAAAGCATTGCTCACAACCTGAATACCATCAGTGGCAGTCAGGCATTTCAGCAGATGCCAGCGAACCTCAATAAGGCTTTTGTTCAGTTTGGGGCCATGTCAGAGGGTATGGCCAAAAGTATGTCAGACATCAGGGATGAATTTGTCCCTATGGCTGAGAGCATGAACCAGATGTCTCAGGCTATTGAAAAAGAACTGCCAAAAACGCTTGGCAAGGTGAACGAGGTATTGTCGACAGTAGAAGCTACGCTAAAAACGGTGGAGCAAACGACGGTGGAACTGAGTGATACCATGGCGCCTGACTCGCCACTGATGTATCAGCTGGATCGCAGCAGTAAAGACATCAGTCGCTCGGCGGATGCTGTCAGGGAGTTGGCAGAGTTGTTGGAAGAACAGCCGGGTTCAGTGCTGTTGGGCAGAGATACAGGTGAGTAATGTCATGAAGAATAACGTTAAATGGTTCTTGCCTCTGCTTGCCGTTCTTCTTTTGTCGGCCTGTGCGAGTCGTGTCACGCCTTTTCAGTACTTCACCCTGAAACCTGCGGTCGAAGATAAACCCGATCACAGTTCAGTGCCATCAATTGGTGTGGCTCCGGTCAGGATTCCAGGCTGGATGGATCGATCCAGTCTGATTGTAAACGACGGTGGGTATAAGCTTATCCGCTACGATAATCAACGCTGGGGTGAACCTCTACAGGATGCAATAACTCGTACTTTGACTCAGAATCTGAAAGCATTGTTCCCCCGTTCTGATGTTCAATCCGGCCCCTGGTTGAGGAGTCAGGCACCTGAGATCACAGTGGCTGTCGATATCAGTAATCTGGCCTGGTCTGGCAACAATCTGGAGCTGGATGCCAGTTTTACCTTTCTTAAAAAACAGGCAAGTGTTGAATCTCGCACCGTCAGGTTAACCAGAAATCTCCCAAAAGGAAGCAGTCCTGAGCAATGGGTTGAAAGCTTCAGCTATTTGCTGGCTGATCTGAGTCAGCGAATAGAAAAGGGCGTTGTTGCTCAGCAGTGAAGAGTTGTTGGTCGCCTGGACGGGCGCTATTCTCGGTCAGCCTCTTAGTGCGGCGGATCCTTTGGAAGAAAGTCATCGTGCATGACTTCTTCATACGTCCACGGACGGATCAGACACGTCAACACGGCAGGTCAGCATTCCGGTTTCAATCAGCTTGATAGCACAGAACGACTGTAATGCTTTCACAAGTCATCGTCATCGTCATCATCGTCAACAAGATGTAAATTAATGATCTTCAATCTTAAGCGTTCAATTTCTTTTTCCAATCTCATATCAATTTCTTGTTTTAAGATTACAGATAAAACCTCATCTACTCTCGATCTGACAGAGTAAAGTTCAGAAAAAGAGCAAAGGTGGGGTGTGATTTCAATTTTAATGTAAGGAACTTTTCCGCATAAGTCATGAGCTTTTAAAATATGCAAATCGTGATGGTAGATTAGTTCCTTTCTGCATATTGGGCATGTGTTTTTTTTTTCTCTTTTATTCCAACGTAAAATACAATGCTCATGAAATGCATGCTGACAGCATAAAGAAATACTTTTATCCTCATAGTGCAATATTTCAAGACAAATAGGGCAAACTGATTGAGCAGATACCTCATTTGAAATAAAAAAAATAATTAGAAGAATTAATAAATGTCTGATTATATTAATTTTCATATTATTAAGTCCGTAATAGATTTGCTTTCTGAAGGGTGGCTGATGCTTTAGTTGTTAAGGATACTAAACGATCCGGAAAGGTCCAGGAGGCCGACCAATTCGCTGCGCATGGATGCAGAAGCCAGAGCAACGCGAGCACAGAGTTAAGATTTGTATTGAATTTTCGACAGCTAGGACGACCCTGATTCAGAACGATAACCGATATTCACTTCAAACTCTCTGAGTCGTTTAATAATGGATAACAACTCAGTGACGGTTGCCCAGTTTTCAGTGAAGTAGGAAAGGCTGTCTGAAACACTGCTGAATGCATGGGACACTCTGTTTAAAGTCCCCATTAAGATGATGCCGTAAATAACACCCGGACCAATGACCATCAGGTCGGCAATCACTACAAACTGAAAGAAGAAGTTCTGCCAGAGGGCGAAATAGGAGTGGTTGAGGAACAGTCGAAAGTAGTTAAAACGCAGTCCGGTAAAGAGCTCCAGCAGCGTGGGTGTGTCGGCGTAGGTTTTATCGTCTTCGGCATAAACCAGCTGTTTTCTGAATCTGGCTTCGACTTTCTGGTTGTTGTATTCAAGTCCAGGCAAGCGGATACCCACATAATAGGAGATGATGATGGCACTGAAAGACAACAGACAGGAAAACCAGAGCAGGGAGCCCGGCATCTGACTCATGATTTCCATGCCTTTCAGTGATAGCGGAATTTTATCATAGTTCTCCATAAATGCCGGGCTGCTGAGCCAGTTCGCCAGCTTGTCGCATATCTCTTCACTGAGTGTCCAGAGAATAGGAATAAAAGCGATCAAGGTCAGAATGGAGCGAAACAGCCCCAGGGCAAGTAGTTCGGTGACTCTGGCAAAACGCTGAGGGTCTTCCTGTAAGCGTTGGGAGGCACCTTCAATATCACGATCTATTTTCTGCCAGAAGGGCAGGTAAGTCAGGGTCATGGCTTGCCGCCAGCGAAAGCAAAAGTGCTGTGAAAGGAAGTTGGAGAGGCTTCTCAGTAACACAAAAGGAAAAGCAATGGTGCAGAATACCAGTATCAGCTTCCAGAAGCGGTCAATGGATTCCGGTTTGGCCAGCTGCATCATATCCCACATCTCGCCATACCATTCATTCAGCTTGACCATCATGCTGACTTCAATAAAGATTGAGGTCAGCATCACGGCAAGTCCTCCCCAGGCCCATATAGCCCATTGCCTTGACAAGAAAAAACACTTCAACATCCTTGAACTCCTTTAGTGCATTGTATATATAAGTTTTGACAGTTGAGGAGCCGAAGCGTTCATTTTTTAATGCGGCAGCCAGTTCACAATGGCGATAAATTTTTTATCCTGACTTTAAAGCTCGCTGCGAAGACCAGCATCAGGGGATGGTTTTTCGTGGGGTCTAAAACGTTTCACAAAGGTGTTGCTGTCCGCCTTTTCCATCAGTTCTCTACCCATTTCCTGCTCAAGCAAACTGCCAAGTGCAAGTAAGATATATTCGCTGTCTTTAGCACCCATTACCTGAAGGCCAAAAGGCAGACCTTCATGATTAAAGCCGCAGGGAATGGTCACTCTGGGGCCTCCTGTCAGGTTAGCCAGGGAAGTATTAAATGCCAGAAGATACGCATTGGATAAATTCAACTCGCCAGCAGTATTTTGCAGCCAGTAATTCAATTTGGCTGTTGCTGGTGTCAGCGTCGTTGGCATGACAACAACATCAACCTTTGAGAATATATTTTTTTCAAAGTGATCTGCCAACACTTCCTGGTTATGTTTGGCTCGCTGGAGCTGTTCATAAGACACCGCCTTGCCCATCAACAAAGCCATTTCGGTTTCACTCGGCATGTCAACGATGCCCATAAATTTGAATTTCCCCTCCGCTTCCCGGTGCCCAAACAGGATCATATGGGTCGCCCAGAGCCGTTTTCTGAAGTTTTCAGGCATAAATTGCATTCTGACGAAGAGGCTGTTTTTGCGAGTTTGGAGTTTTTTAAGTTGGGTACCCAGTCGGTCAAGACACTCAAATGTCTTCTCTGAAACTTCTTTGTCTGCATGTTCAAGCCACTCGGGATCAAGACCTATTTTGAGCGTCTTCAAAGTTTCAGCCACTTGGATGGTGGGAAGGCGTCCGCTTGAAACCTGATAACCGAGGGCGATGTCTTTAAAACGACTACCAATGAGTCCAATGGCCGTCAAACCTGGCGCTGCATTTTCATAATTTTTGGTGGAAATCTTGTCTGTGGTGGGTTTAAGACCGGGCAAGCCATTTAATGAGGCAGGAATGGAGATGGACCCGCCACCATCAGTACCTACCGTTAATGGTGACAGGCCAAGCGCAACCATAAGGGCACTACCACTTGATGATCCACCCGGGATATGAAAGGGACTGAAACGATTAGCGATCCTGGGAAAGTGAGGATTTTCTCCCGTTGCCCCAAGCCCGAAAATATGTTGATTGGTTATCCCCAGGATAATAACACCCTCACTCTTTAACAATCGAACCACTTCAGATTCAGTCTCTTTATTCACCGTGTAAAATGGCGAATGATAGGGCATTTTTTTACGATCAATGCCAGCGGTCGGGTGATAGCTTGCAACGTTGATTTCTGATTTTACGGCAATTGGAATACCTTCCAGCTGACGGATAATCCGTTGTTTTTTACACGCTTCAATAACACCCCGGTATTCTGAAATACACTTTAGCCATCGCTCATCCGAGGCTTTAGCCATTTGCATTGCCAGATCTTTGTTTCGCTCAATCAGTACATCCTTCAAGCTGTCTGGTAGCTTTTTGTCGTACCAGTCATAAATATTTTCAACCAGCCTGGAAGGGGTTAGTTTTTGTTCTGCAAACAATTGCTGAATGTCATCAATGCCACCGGCTCGATCAAACAGTTCGGATATACTGATAGCTGGGCTGCCACGAGAGTCACTATCCAGAGAAGGAGCCTCTTCAGAAGAAGTCTCTTCAAATGGTGGCGGTTCAGGCATGTCCGGAATACCTGCATTGAGTGCTGATAATTCTGCTTCAGAGAAAAGCACAGGATCTTCAGGGTTCATGCCGCTAGCTGGTAGCTGACTTTTCATGAACTCAATCTGTTGATCCCGACTCCTAAAAAAAATGACACAATTTCGGGCAAGGGACAGCCATTGTCCGGAAAGGCTTTGTGAAGAACGAAGCCAGTCAGGAGAATATTCTCTGGTGATATAAGGCTTTTGCCCGGTACGGCGGTCAATCTCAACAAGAGTGGGGTCGGATAAGTCATAGCCATAACTACCGGTTACCAACAGAAGAAGGGTCAACACAAGAGTCACGTCTGAAAAGCGCATTCCGGTTCCTCAACAAAAATGCATTGATAATTTTCTCAGCAGGGGTCCAGTATAGATGATCGGGAGTCTGAGCCATTTGAGTTTCTGGTCTGATATCGACCTGTACTCAATCTTTGCATGAACTGAAGATGTCGAAGGGCCGTGGGTCGACCATAAAAAAAGGCCGGAAGATTTCCGGCCTTTTTGACTCACTGAAAACAATAATCAGAACTTATTTCTTGTCACTGTTGTTTTTATCGCTGCTGTTTTTGCCCTTGCTGTTTTTGTCGTCATCGTCAGCGATATCCAGCAGTTCAACTTCGAAGATAAGGGTAGAAGCGGGTGGGATAGACCCGGCAGCCTGATCACCGTAACCCAGTTCAGCAGGGACATACAGTTTGTACTTGGAGCCAACTGGCATCAGTTGCAGACCTTCCTGCCAGCCTTTGATCACACCGTTCAGAGGGAAGGTGGCTGGCTGCCCGCGCTCAACACTGCTGTCGAAAACGGTGCCATCAATCAGGGTACCCCTGTAGTGAACAGTGACCTGGTCTTCAAGGCCCGGTTTTGCAGCGCCTTCTTCACCGGCTTCAATCACCTCGTACTGCAGGCCTGAATCAGTGGTTTTCACACCTTCTTTTTTAGCGTTTTCTTTCAGGAAGTCTTCACCCTTCTTGCGGTCTTCGTCCAGGCGTTCCTGAACCTTCTTCTCGATGATCGGGCGGATACGCTCTTCGTGACCCTGCAGGGCGGAGCGAATCTCGTCATCGTTCAGCTTGCTCTCGCCATTCAAGGCTTCCATGAATCCTTTTTTGAGCAGATCACGGTCAATGGTGATACCCATTTCTTCCTGCTGCTTGAGGGTTTGATCAGCGTAATTGCCCAGGGAAGCCCCCATAGCGTAGGCGGCTTTCTGTTCAGGGGATTCCAGCTTGACTTCTTCGGTAATGGGTTGGGTGTCATCTTTACAACCTGCGGCAAGAGCAACTACAGCGGCCAACGCGGTCACTTTGAGAACTTTTTTCACTATTTTTCTCCAATGGGTTGGTCAAAGTCCTGCCAGTAAAGGGCTTAGACCCGGAAAAGACGGGGAGAGTCCCTGTCATGATGATTAAACAATAAATAATGGCACAGGGATTGTGGTAATTGAACTTTTAATAGCCTTTTTTATGGGTTCTGACACTTTCTTGACCTTTTCAAACTGGATGCTGACGAAAACAGCGGTTTTTATTGGTACATTTGTACCTTTTTTTATGGATTAAGTCTGTGTCTTAATGATTGTTATCGGGAGGAAGTTGCGTGGGGATGGAGCCTCGGCAGGCCCCGGGATATTAGTGTTGTCAGGGCAATGAACAGGCAAGATACCCAAAGACAGACAGCCAGTCCACCCACCTGAAACAGCCAGCCTGATAACAGGGTACCCATGAGTCGACCCATGGCATTGGCCATATAATAGAATCCCACATCCATGGACGCACCATCCTCACGGGCGTAGCTGACAATGAGGTAAGAATGCAGTGAGGAGTTGATGGCAAAGATGGCTCCGAACACCAGCAGTCCGGCGATAATGGTCAGCTCAGGATACCATTCCAATTGGATGCCAAAGGCAACAGCCAGTGCAGATAATAACAGTGTTGCTGCCCAGACAGTGGCAGATGTACGTCCGGGGGGGGAATCGCTTTCATGACCGGTAATCCGTGGTGCCAGCCCTTGCACGAAACCATACCCCATCACCCAGAGGGCCATAAAACCACCGGTTTCAGAGTGACTCCATCCGAAGACACTGGATAGGTAGACGGGCAGGGCAATAACAAACCAGACATCCCGGGAGCCAAACAGAAACATTCTGGCTGCTGAAAGGATATTAATGGCGCGGTTGTCAGAAAATATATGGCTAAATTTCGCTTTGGCTTTGGACTTGCCCATATCCCGGTTCAGCCAGATCAGACTCATAATCAGAACCAGGGCCAGAACGGCCGCCATGGCAAACAGCGTATTTTTGAAGCCGATCATTGACAAAAGCGTACCACCTAAAAAGAAACCAGCCCCTTTGAGAGCATTTTTTGATCCTGTCAGGATGGCAATCCACTGATAAAGCCTGCCCTGGTGTTCATTGCTGACCAGTTTTTTGATCGATGTTTTGGCGCTCATTTTATTCAGGTCTTTAGCAATACCTGACAGGGCCTGGACAAACATAACCAGTGGCACGGTCAGCCATTGGGTAGGTACCGTAAGTAACAATAAGGCAATAATCTGCAGGCCAAGACCGAAGTTCATGGTTCGGTTCAATCCCAGTCTGGAAGCCAGCCAGCCACCGACCAGATTGGTGACGACACCAAAGAACTCATAGAACAGAAACAGCATGGCAATTTCCAGAGACTCATAGCCGAGACTGTAAAAATGCAGTACGACCAGCATCCGGAGGGCGCCATCGGTCAGGGTAAAATTCCAGTAATTGAACGTGACCAGCAAATATTGTCTGAGGTCATACGACAGGTTCTTCAGTATCATATTTTCCCGGCATTTGCTGATGCAGTGTTGTTTGAAATGTTGTTTAGACTGTTGTTTGAAGCATGTGCTTTCAGGCGGATCTTTTCCTGATTAATGAAGTCCGGCTGGCCGGTTCTTGTTACCGCCAGAACCAGCTCCATCCAAGGCGGAAGCTCCGGATTGAGGCGATAGAAAATGTTCTGGGCACGACGATGGGAGCTCAATATCTTTAACGTTCGCATCTGTGCCAGATGGCGGGAAATCTTGGACTGACTTTCCTGAAGGGCGACCACCAGATCATTGACGCAGAGTTCATGCTCATCTTCAATCAGCATGAGAATACGCAATCGTGTATTGTCTGAAAGCAGCTTGAAAAACTCATCCGGGTTGGAGTCGCTTTTGATAACACCGGGAGTATTCAACTGTAGAAACAGTTTGATTTGTCCCTCCAGAATGTCAGCAGTGTTGTCAAACGGGGTCAGCCCATCCTGTTGTCTGGGGTCTGCCAGGTCCCAGTGTAACAGGGCATCTGATTGAGGATAGTGAGCACATTCGTTCTTGGCGTTATCACACAGGGTGATGACATAATCAAATTGCTGTTCATCAAGATCCTCCAGACTTTCGCTTTTCAGGCCGTCAGTAGGAATGCCCCGCTTTTTCAGTGTCTGAAAGACCCTGTCATCAATGCCCTGGGGCTGAGTACCAGCACTGAACACTCTGAAGTCATTACCGGCCATATTGCGAAAGATGGCTTCTGCCAGCTGGGAACGGGCCGAGTTTCCCGTGCAGAGAAACAGGATAGAAAGCAGTGGTGTCATCATCAAATCAGGCTAACCCGACTTTTCTGGCCAGTTCAGCCGTTCTTACTGAATAACCCATCTCATTGTCATACCAGGCATAGATCTTCACCATTCGATTATTGACCACCATGGTTGAGAGCGCATCCACAATGCTGGAGCGGGTATCGCCCAGATAATCGATGGAAACCAGAGGTTTGTTCTCATAACCGAGAATGCCTTCGAGCTCATTTTCTGCAGCGGACTTCAGCAGCTGGTTCACTTCTTCAATGCTGGTGTCTCTTTCCACTTCAAACACCACATCGGTCAGAGATGCGTTGGCCAGTGGCACCCGAACTGCATGGCCATTCAGCTTGCCCTTCAATTCCGGGAAAATATGAGTAATGGCTGTTGCGGAACCGGTAGTGGTTGGGATCAGGGACATTCCGCAGGCTCTGGCACGACGAAGATCCTTGTGTGGTGCATCCAGAATCGTCTGGGTGTTGGTGATGTCGTGAATCGTCGTCATGCTGCCACGGACAATACCCAGATTTTCGTGAATGACCTTTACGACAGGTGCCAGGCAGTTGGTGGTACAGGATGCAGCCGTTACAATCCGGTGTGTTTCCGGATCGAACAGGTGGTCGTTGACACCTATAACGGCATTAAGAACACCTTCTTCTTTTACAGGAGCAGTGACAACTACCCGTTTGACGCCCTGGTTGAGGTATTTTTGCAGGATTGGTGTTTTCTTGTGTACGCCGGTGCCGTCAATAACCACATCGCAATCGGACCAGTCCAGGTCGTCTATCTCTTTTATCTGACTGCAGATGATCGTCTTGCCATCAACGGTAATGCTGTTGTCAGTGGCTGAGACAGTGCGCGACCAGCGACCCTGAACAGAATCAAACTCCAGAAGGTGCGCCAGGGTTGGGGCACTGCCTGCTACGTCATTGATTCTGACAAACTCCAGTTCTGGCCAGTCAAAAGCAGCACGCAACACCAGGCGACCGATTCGACCAAAACCATTAATACCTACTTTTACCGCCATGGTGACCTCACAACAACAAGGTTGGCTGATGATTTGAAGAAAAAGTTTGAATATTTGTATATGCGGATAATCAAATATAAAGAAGAGGGCGTCAAGTATTCAAAGTTGATTTCAGTAATTCTACTTAGCCCTTAGCATTCTTGAGTCAGCGATCAGGACTCGCTGGTGTGAGTCCCGGGAATCTGGAAGCCGGATAATGAGTTATTTGACTAAAAAATCATCAGACTTCTGGCTAAATCCTCTCAAATCCATTAGATTACGCCGGTTTTACTGGCTGTTCGTGCTTGGAGGTTATCGGGTGCGGATACAGAATTTACGATCAAGAATGGTGGGCTACCTATGCTTTATGCCGAAGGCAACCGTCTGATGAACCTTGCGGATAAACACAACCGGGGTTTTGAGCGCAAGAAAACAGCCAGACTGGGTACTGAGAAAAACCCTGCCAGTGTGGTTGTTCAGAATGAAGAGCGTGAGCAGGAGTTATCGGCCATCTTTGAAGAGAATGGCTGGTTTTACATCATTGAGGTCGATGAAGAGAAGCAGGAAGATGTCTCCGACCTGGAACTGCTGAAGAACCTGCCCACCACCAAGGTGGTAGAAAAAACACCGGGCCGTAATGATCCCTGTGTTTGTGGCAGTGGCAAAAAATACAAGAAGTGCTGCGGCTGATATTAGCACCTGCCCGACTTTCAGGCAGCTTCTACTTCAAAAGGCTTTGTTGTGGTTCCCTGGTGGTGTTTCATATACTACCGGCCATTGTTCAGCTCCCGGATTAAGGACCGTTTCACAATATGGCTGAAATGGTCTGAACCACTGTTCGACATGTTATGAACTTTTACTCTAAAACCGAGTCCAATTTGCCTCATCTTTTGAATCGCATTTCAAAATCAGGACAAATACCCGCTTTGGAGTAAACAGAAATGACACCGGATATTAAGCAAATAAACGACAACTCCAAGAGTGTTGATTCACCCCCGACGTTACCTAAGTCTTCCCGATCAGATTCACCAACCGGTATCGGTATGGGTAGGGAGATCAGTGAATCTCACCAGTGTGAATCTTTACTGGAGGAACTGCCCTTAGAAATCAAATATAAAGTCATTGACTCTTTGAATCTTCCAACTGTGGCCCTTTTAAAACGGACATGCTTCAAGTTCTACAATGCTATTCAAGAAGGTGATGCTCTGGCGAAGGCTTGGTATCACCGGTTTCCTTCAGCACATCAGGCTCAACTAAAGACAGTCATCAGTACCAAAGACAACAACCAACTCAGCGGCTGGTTGGGGCAGTTTACGAATGATGAGACGCTAATCGAGTCAATTGCAGGTCGCCGGGAGAGTGATGCATTTCCAGCTATTTTCTGTTTCACCATGAGTGAACTGATGTCTAAATGTAAAACATTTAAATTAGTTGAAAAAGGCGAGATTTCTCATGGTAGCCAGATTGTATCAGCCTCATTCAGCGGCGATGGTCGGCATGTGGTGACCAACACTGCGGTTTTCGGTCATAACATAGCGAAAATCTCTGGTCAGGGCATCAGTGGATCATGGGAGGTAAAAACTAACATTGTTCACACTGACTTTATCAACTCAGCCACCTTCAGTCCCGATGGCAGTCATCTGGTCACCGCCAGTGATGATGGCAGGGCGAGAATCTATGGTCTCAGGGCCGATGGATCATGGGAAGCAAAATTGACTATTACTCATGGTGAAAAGGTCAACTCAGCCACCTTCAGTCCCGGTGGCGCTCTTGTGGTGACCTCCAGTGATGATCACTCGGCGAGAATCTATGGTCAGGAAGCCAATGGATCCTGGGCACCAAAAGCCACCATTTTCCATGAAGCTGCGGTCATGTCAGCCAGCTTCAGCGCTGATCGCCGCTATGTGATAAGCGCCGGTGCTGATGACAAGGCGATAATCCATCGTCAGGAGGACGATGGATCATGGCTGGAGAAAGGCTCCATTCCCCATGACAGTTTTGTCAGATTAGCCACCTTTAGTCCCGATAGCACCCATGTGCTGACCGCCAGTGACGACTCCAAGATGAAAATCTATGTTCAGAAGGCCGATGGATCGTGGGAAGCAAAGGCTGTCATTCCTCATTCTGCCTGGGTCTCCTCAGCCACCTTCAGTCCCGATGGCAGCCGTGTGATGACTGCCAGTGACGATAGTACGGTGAAAATTTATGGTCATAAGGCCGGTGGATCATGGGAACCAGAAGCCATCATTTGTCATGAGTGTTGTGTGAGATCAGCCAATTTCAGCGCCGATGGCCGCCATGTGGTGACCGCCAGTCAAGATAAAACGGTGAAAATCTATGGTCTCAAGGACGGAGTCTGGATAGAAAAGGCCTCCATTGCTCATGACGGCTGGGTCAATTCAGCTGTCTTCAGTGCTGATGGTCGTCATGTGGTAACCGCCAGTAAA
>NZ_JAHHPN010000923.1:0-1768 GCF_024606325.1 Endozoicomonas sp. ONNA1 | reverse complement strand
ATAGTCATTCAACAACAAAATGAACTGATAGCCCAACTACGACAGGAATTAGCAAGCCAACCTGCAACGCAGGAAGCAGGTGCAGTTGGAGGCGCCTCAGGAGGAAGCAAAAAATGTCCAATTTGTTTCAATCCAGTGGAAGATATTAGGGTGTTACAAAGTTGTGGACACGCTGGTTTTTGTGAGGATTGTGCTGGGAGAATTATAGATGAGCAGAGGAGTTGTCCGTTTTGTCGGGAAATACCGTTGTCGTACATGAAGGTTATCGACAAGTCTTTTTATTGAATGTGTACACAGTGCCAGCGTCTTGTTTTATGCTGTGTTTGCTTGAGAACGAGAGGCTCATATTGTGCCAATTATTTTTTCCTGCCAGAAACTCAATCCATTGGTATAAAATTTTTGTCGAGTCTAATAAAACGAGGCTAAACTGTCAATTGCTAAAGCCTTGATAAGAACGTCTGTAGTGTTTAAATATACGACATTACCCTATCTATTATGTATAAATTGCAGTTGTAGTAGTGCAGATGTAATTGTGCAATTGTTTTAACGAAAGCAGGTGAAAGTATGATCTTAGGGTATTCCTTTAAGACGCTTTTGTTTTCAGTATGTTTGTTTTTTTATCAGCAGGGGCTGACAAACGACACCTATGGCATTGAAGAGTTTCTCGAGTATCACAAGGCAAGCTGGAAGCCACCTTCAACAATAAAAGAAAGGCACAAAGGTCAAAGTGTGATGAGCCCACTTGAAAATATCCGTATTGGCTTTATCAGGCTTAATTTAACCTCTGACGATGTATCTGGAGATGAACGACTGGAAATCTGTGAAAATTACGAGGTGGCTGAGCAAGATTTTAATCGTCTGATCAGCTTTTATTTTAATTATGTGAACATGAGTGAACAATATCGAAAATTTCGTATTCAAAGAATGCTTAGACTAATACATTGTATATTCTCCATAAACATTAATAAGACCACTGAAAAAAAACCGGAAGATCAACAGTTAATCAATACAGCGGCAAAAAGCCTTTTTGAACACTTGTTTTTGTCTCATAAAATAAATGGCAGACGGAATCCTTATTTCATTTATTTCGATTTGAGTCCGATTGCATATCAGTCCAATTATTTCGGTGTTAATAACGGTCTGGTCCTGATGTTTCTTGCTTTTCTTGCTCCTCACTTTCTTTCCAAGGATGAACTCTATAACTATATTAGAATTTTGGATAACAGATACACCGAAAAAAGCTACAATCGAGCATTCGATCGTGAACTGCTTTCTGAAAATATCAATGAATATAATTCTCCGCGAAGTATTGCCAATCAATTGACCACAGCTCAATTGGATGCAGGAACAGCACTTCTGATCGGTTTAACCGCAATGGCGTCAGCAGCTTTCCAGCGCATGGATTCAGGGATGGAATGGCAAGAGACACTGGAGACCTTGTTGATAAGATGCTTGCCATATGAGTTACTGGCTATTGTCTACAGCAATATAACCAGTCATTGCCGCCCTGAACACTGGTACCCTGTACCTGCGGTAATGTTTACCGAGGATGGTATGCAAGAGTTTACACAGAGTATCATGGGTATTGACTTCACACACGCATTATCGGTGGTTTCATCGTCAGAAAGTCCGGAGTATCCATCGGGATACTCTGAGGGGACAGACAGCGACGATTCCGTTGAAGAGTCGGATTCAGAACATTGGGATCAGGCCATAGTCATTCAACAACAAAATGAACTGATAGCCCAACTACGACAGGAATTAGCAA
>NZ_JAHHPN010000922.1:0-61471 GCF_024606325.1 Endozoicomonas sp. ONNA1 | reverse complement strand
ATGCCCGCATGAATCTCGTAACCTGTCACCGAAACTTTTTCCATATCAGGAAGTGAGAGGCTGCCCACCACCTGTTTCAGCTGTTTTTGGGGGGCTATTGTGGTTTCCAGATTCAGTAAACCCAACCCCTCAGTACTACCCGGCTCCCCCTCAATACCCTGAGGGTCATGCACGGCATTGCCAAGCATTTGATAGCCTCCACAGATGCCCATCAGTTTACCGCCGTAGCGGAGGTGTCTGAGAATATCCCTGTCCCACTGATTCTCTCTCAGATAGACGAGGTCAGTTCGGGTATTTTTGGAACCGGGAATGATAATCAGATCCACTGGAGGAATAGGTTCACTTTTGCCAACAAAGTAAATCTGAACATCAGGTCTCAGCCTGAGGGGATCAAAATCGGTATGATTACTGGTACGGGTCAATACAGGAATCGCTATTTTTAAAACCACATCGTTATCATGGCAGACCTGTTGTGACTGAATCGCATCTTCAGCTTCCAGATGCAGACCATGGAGATAAGGAAGAACCCCCAGCACCGGTTTACCGGTTTTTTGCTCAAGCCATTCCAGTCCCGGTTCCAGCAGTTTGATATCACCTCTAAAGCGATTGATCACAAAACCGGCCACACGCTTTTGCTCTGATTCCGATAACAGGGCCAATGTCCCGTAAAGATGGGCAAAGACTCCACCTTTATCAATATCAGCAACAATGATGACCGGACAGTCGGCTGCTTCTGCAAAACCCATATTGGCAATGTCTCTGTCTCGCAGGTTGATTTCTGCCGGACTTCCAGCCCCCTCAACCAGCACAAAATCGTATTGAGCTACTAACCTGCGCCAGGACTCCAGAACCGACTTTAGCAAACTTGGTTTCAAGTCGTGATAGGTTTGGGCATTCATTTCCCCGATAGAACGTCCATTGACGATCACCTGCGCACCAATATCGGAGTTAGGCTTCAACAAAACAGGATTCATATCCGTATGGGGCTCAAGACCCGCCGCTAATGCTTGCAACGCCTGTGCTCTGCCAATCTCACCTCCATCCTCAGTCACTGCACTGTTCAGAGCCATATTCTGTGGTTTGAAAGGTGCTACTGAAATACCCCGTCTGCTGAGCGCCCGGCAAAGTCCGGTAACCAACGCACTTTTACCCGCATCGCTGGTAGTTCCCTGGACCATGAGAGTTCGTTGCCCTGGCGGTATTGAGTGATTCATAAATTTAAGAATGGCAGTCCTGAAAATAAGATGAAGCAGTTTGATTGTGTTCAGTGGATGGATGCAAGTGCTTTTTTGCTGTCCGATATCATTTCTTCCCGGAATGTTCCACTGCTCGGAAGCCCTCTGGCATTAAGAGCCATAGAGATTCCATTAATAAACCTATTTCGGGTCAGGCTCTATCTGTTAACATAGCTGGTAGTCCAATTCCAAACGAATCCAGCCCTGACATGAGTCGATTCTTATATTCATTTTTATTGTACCTGGCGGTACCCGCTGTCCTGATCAAGCTGGTTCTGCGCGCTAGAAAATCCCCAGCTTATGCTCATCGCTGGTGTGAACGCTTTGGTTTTATCAAAAAATTACCCAATGACAAGCCCATCATCTGGATTCACTCTGTTTCCGTCGGTGAGACCATAGCCAGTGCGCCCATGGTTCATGCTTTGATGAATCAATACCGAAATCATCACTTTCTCATCACCACCATGACTCCCACTGGCTCTGAGCGTGTTAAAAAGATATACGGTGACCGTGTTTCTCATGTTTATTGCCCCTACGATTTGCCAGACGTCCAAAGCCGGTTTCTAAATCGGACTCACATCAAAATGGCTTTAATCATGGAAACAGAACTCTGGCCCAATACCATTGCCGCCTGTAAAGCCAGAAACATTCCTGTCGTGATCATAAATGCCCGGTTATCAGAGAAGTCGGCCCGTGGTTATGCAAAGCTGGGCTCACTGACTCGAAACATGATGCAGAATATCCATCGGGTAGCCTGTCAGACTGAAAATGACGGTGAAAGATTCAAACAATTGGGTTTACCTGCTGAACGTCTGACAGTAACAGGCAGCGTCAAGTTTGATCTGTCTGTGGATGATGAAATCCACAAAAGTGCTGCCTTGCTCAAATCCACATGGGAATCAGGATTAGGCCGTACCACTAAAATACTGATCGCTGCCAGTACCCACGATGGCGAAGATAAACCGGTTCTGGATGCTTTTCGCAAAATACAGGAGCAACTCACCGATACGCTATTGCTGATTGTTCCCCGACATCCCGAGCGGTTTGACCGTGTTTTTGAACTGTCAGAAAGCCTGGGATTCAACACCATCAGACACAGTCAGGCGACCGAAACTTCCAGAGATACCGAGGTGATCATTGGCGACACTATGGGTGAGCTGATGAAGCTGTACGCAACCTCCGACATAGCCTTCGTCGGAGGCAGTCTGATTGAGAATGGGGGCCATAACATGCTGGAACCCGCAGCCCTGGGAATACCGGTTTTATCTGGCCCCAGCATTTACAACTTCATGGACATCAGTCAGCAGCTAGAAGACGCTGGCGGTATGAAAACAATTCAAAACTCAGATCAATTGGCAGAAGTCGTATCCGATCTGCTGACTGACGATGCTGCCAGAAAAAAGATGGGGAGCCAGGCTCAAACCTTTGTAGAAGGTAATAAAGGATCTCTGCAAAAGCTTTTGAAACAAGTGTCAGAAACCATTGATCATCTTGGCTAAGCTACCCAGCTTAGTCTGTGCAATTTCAACAAAGAGCTTCATGACAGATGCAGTAGACTCTATTGCAAGATTTTTTGTTGACTCCCGTTGCCAAGGGGGAGTTATTTCCCCTTAACCGGATTACGGCTCATATTTGTTATCTTTTGTTGATTCTGCAATGTTAATGCAATGCTGTACGAATTAAATCAATGGTTATTTCGTAATCACTTTTCAGGTTAAAATTAGTACAGGTTGTTAAAAATACTTTATCATTTTCCAATGACCCGAACATTTCTGATAAATGTTCTTTTGCCTTTTTGTTAATTTCTTCGTCTTCTAACTCGTCCGTGTCAGAAAAATCCACACATACCGCATCACTCAATAATCCTCCACTGCCATCGGATGAATAGTAAGCCACCCCATCACTGGCGGACAACAGCGTAGCCAGCATTTGCGCATTAGGATTGGCAGAACCTCCTGGCATACAGCGTAAGTTTCGTTTTTTAATTCTTGTCGTATAGGTACGTTTTGAAGAAACTACACCCGGCTGCTGTCTGGCAAGCAATGATGCGTGATATAACCTTAGCAACCGGACACTGTCTTTTAACGCTGAATCAGAAAAAAAAGGTTCTCCCCGTTGATCAAATTGATATTGTTTTATAATTATCTCATCAAAAAGGGAGATTAAACTATTGATCGCATTATAGAGTGGTGATGCACTAGCATCATGTGGTGATGCACTGGCATTATATAAATACAAAACAGAAATAATAAAAATAATCCGAGTTATTACAATTGCTCTATGATTTTTCATGCGCTTTAGGTTTACTTACATTGAAAAGTAACGTAAGAGCTTAGCACTTTTTTATTATTTGTCAGGATGATAAAGCTATGGCACTGCCTTGGACCATAAAAGAATGGCGCTGAAGCCAGCGCTATTCCTCTGTCACTCAAAGCTGCTTACATCAAAAAGTATCTATCAGTTTGCACGACATTGGGCTGGAATGGACATCTCTTCTGATGAAACAATCCAGCTATTCAGCTGAGAGAGATCTTCCGGGCTCAGGGTACCTGCGGTCTGCTTCAGCTTCAATGTGTTCACAATGAAGTCATAGCGGGCATTCAGGTAATCACGCTGGGCAGCAAACAATGTTTTCTGGGCATCCAGAACATCGGTAATGTTGCGGGTACCGACTTCATAACCGCTTTCAGTCGCTTTCAACGCACTTTCAGAAGAGACGATTCCCTGACAACGGGCTTCTACACGAGAGACATCCGAATTGACGCTACGGAACAGGTTACGGGTACCGGAGTTTATCTCACGCAATGCTTTGTCGTAATTCTGCTGAACCGATTCCATCTGATAAGTAGCCTGACGCACCTGGGAGCTGGTTGCACCACCGGCAAACAGAGGCAGTGTGAATTTAACACCCACTACTGTCTGGTCACCATCACCGGTCAATCTCCCGTTATCAGGATCAGTGATCGTTCTGGCAGAGTCTGAATCACTGGAGTTATAGTTATAGCTGGCAAAAGCATCAACAGTCGGTGCATGACCTGACTTCTTGGCCTTGATATTGCTCTCTGCTGCCTTCAGGCCTTCACGTGCTGCCTCAAGCTGAAGGTTGCTCTTGATCGCGTTGTTGACCCACTCATCAGAGATAGCAGGCGCAGGAGCACTGACGGGCATGGTTTTATTCAGCTTGCCAACGTCCTGAATATCCTGATCAGTGATTGTGCGCAGAGCCTCATAAGCCACTGAAAGGTTATTTTCACCATCAATCCGGGCCACTCGAGCATCGTCATAACGTGCCCTGGCTTCGAGAACATCAGTCTCCGCAATAAGGCCTACATTATAGCGTTCACGAGCCTGGTCCAGCTGTTGTTTAACCGCTTTCTCTTCGGCTGTAGCAGTGATCAGACTGTCTTCAGCTCTGAGCACATTGAAGTAGGCTTCTGAAACCCTGAGAATCAAATTCTGTTGCTCGTAACCAAAAGTAGCTTCCGCCTGAGCACTCTGAAACTTGGCAGAATCATAACCAAACCAGCTGGCCATATTGAACAATGGCTGGCTTAGAGTGGCTCCCCAAGTATGAGAGTTATAGTCATCTTTGATATCACGGGCTGCTGCTTCAGAGGATGTTTTGTTGTACTGTGTTCCAGCTGACAAAGATAAATTGGGCAGCAAGAGGGCCCTTGCCTGGCTGCTACCTTCCTGAGTCGCCATCATATCGGCACGTGCAGCGGCCAGCTGGGCATCATTTTTCAGCGCCAGATTGTATACTTCCAATAAATTATATTCTGTCTCGGCCGCTTGGGCTGACATAATTGAGCCGACCAGGGCTGCCAGTAAAAAGCCTTTACGATAAGTTTGTGGCATATCTCCAGTTCCTTGAAAAATGGGCCCGAAAGCCGAACGATGATGTCGGTTCACCCGTTGTAACTCAAGCGCAACTCGCCGAATTTACACTAGTTTACCTGTCGTCAAAAGCAATAAACCGAATCTGAAAAAATTTTAACTGACTTCTTCATACGAGCGACAGACTTTAAGTCATCCTTTAATCAGTAAACCAGCATCGAAACATCAACCACTGTCTTATAGTTAGATAGTGATCATTCCGGATCTGATCAGCTTCCTCTATCATAGGATCATGCACTACGATTGGCTTATGAACACTAAAACAGACAAGGCTCGCTACAAGGCCGACCTGATCAAACAGCAAAACCTGTGTGAGAGGAATTTCCACAAACTCATGCTTCTACTGCCCGATCTGGAGCACAAAGATGACGTTGTTCTCTCATTTTATTTCGCTGGCCGGGAGGGACGGGTATGGTTTCAGGTGTTGGAGCGAGCTCCTTTTACCACTGTTCTGCAAGTTGATCTGGATGCAGCCTGGGGTGAGTGGCTGAAGCTGCCCGAGTTCCGAGTCCGGATTTATCTCGATGTCAGAATGGCCGAGATCATCAGTTTCAATAAAGACCGGCACTTCAAGGCTATTTACCCTTATCCCAATGAGAAGATGCTCATGCCTGATGAAAAGGGACAGTTGAATCAGTTTTTTTCTGAATGGCTGAACTTTTGCCTCAGTCATGGTTTAGGCCAAATCTGAAATGAACCTGAAAACGTGCGAAGAATCACTGTTGTATTATGATCTCCCTGATAAAATTATGACGAATACTGCCTGGCTTCAATAATGAATTGCGGAACAGCCTATGACCGGAATACGCATCATCCAGTTAACAGACCCCCATCTATTCGGCTCTCCTGATGGCAGGCTAATGGGAGCAGACACCCATCGAACTTTACTGAACGTCTGGGAAAAGATTCAGTCCACACCCTTTAATCCAGACGTTTTCCTTGTCACCGGTGACCTCTCCCAGGACGAAAGTCTAGAATCCTACCAATCGCTGAAAGCAGTTCTGGATACCAGTGATAAACCTTATCTCTGGACCTGTGGAAATCATGACAATGCCCACCTGATGCATCAGGTCAGCCCGGAAGCCATGAACCCTTATCTGGATTTAGGGCCTTGGCAGATCATTATGCTGAACTCCCAGATTCCAGGTCAGGTTCCGGGCTTTTTATCCAACAAAGAGCTCCGGCTTCTGGAGAAATACCTCTCTGAGACCCCCGATAAACATACGCTGGTGGCTTTTCACCATCCTGCATACACCATTGAGAGTCAATGGCTGGACAAGATCAGCCTGAAGAACGCCGATCAGTTTATGAACCTGATCCAGTCCTACTCCAGTGTCCGGGTGGTCATCAACGGTCATATCCATCAGGAGCGGGATCAGTTCATCCAGAATGTCCGCTTTCTTTCTACTCCTTCTACCTGTGTCCAGTTCAAGCCTGAATCCGATCATTTTATGCTGGATGACCGCTGGCCGGGTTATCGAGAGCTTGAGCTAATGCCTGATGGCACCGTTGATACCCTGGTGGTCCGACTGGAAAGCGACTCCCTGAAACTGGATCTGACTGCTAATGGCTATTGATAACCCTCTTCGATATCAGCATTTCTTATTAATACCCTGACTGTTTTTTTCTAGATTGGAAAATAGGAGTAGTAAAAAAGGAAGTAAGGTTATGTCCAGGGTAAGGGCAATGCAGTACGATGACCAGGATAAGATCTTTTGGGATTCAGGTCAGGAATACAGAAAAAGACAAACTGCTAAAGAACGCTGCAAGAAGAGAAAGCAAAAATCCATTCGACAGGGCATTGATGACTACTGGGATAAGAAGTCCCTCCGACAAAATCTCGCCGATTCCTACGACGATTTTGATGACGACGATGATCTCAGTCAATTAGATGACATCCAAGGTCAACAGCCCAGAAATTAGATTTGATGCAGAAAAGCCACACAATACAGGTGGCTTTTCTTATAGCCTCAAGACTCCAGAAAGCGCTGCAAAGTACGAGCTACCAATTCTGGTTTTTCAGCATGCAGCCAATGTCCCGTTCCGGCAATCTCTCTCATAGTCGCTTTCGGGAAACGTTTCAGAACTTCTTCCCGGTGTTTTGCGAGAATGTAATCCGAGTTACCGCCCTTCAGGAATAATACATCACCTTCAAAAGCCTCCTCCCCGGAATGACCTGCCAGTATCTCTAAATAGTGATGATGAATGGCTTCCAGATTCATTCTCCAACGGTAACGTCCCTCGCCATTGCGATAAAGGTTCTTCAGCAGAAACGATCGAACAGCCGGCTCTTCTATGTGCTGGCGCAGCGCATGATCAGCATCAGCCCGCTTCCGGATAGCCTCCAGATCAACAGCAAACAAACCTGCAAAAACATCGTCATGCCGACGTACCTTGTATTGCACCGGAGCTATATCCATGACAGCCAGTTTGTTTACTCGTTCGGAATAAGTCAGAGCCACTTCCATCACGACTTTGCCGCCCATGGAGTGTCCGAGCAGGTGTGCCTTCTCAATTTGTTGATCATCCAGATATTCAATGATATCTGCTGCCATGACGGAATAGTTCATGGCGTCATCATGAGGAGAGCGACCATGGTTGCGCGCATCCAGACCGTGTACTCTGAACTTCTGCGCCAACTGACGGTTGATAGCCCCCAGATTTTCCTGCGATCCAAATAGTCCGTGCACACTGATCAGGTGCTCACCCTTTCCCTGCTGTCTGGCATACAATTTCATGGGTTGTTCAATCTCTTCTCTCGCCTTACAACGGTTTTCGTAGAATACGGCATCATGCCGGTTAGCAAGATGGACACCTTAATTCCGAAAGATACTGTATCAGAATGCTCTTGCCACCGGGATACGGAAAAAGCCTATGACCCGGAGGCATAAAAACCCCTTCATTGATGCTGCTACTCTGAATTGTATAGCTTCATTTTTCAATAAGGACTCCATCATGAAGGGATCTCAATGGATCATCAGCCTGTTGATCTCAGTATTTTGTCTGTCTGCCTGGTCGACGCCCCCCTTAAAACCCGAGCTGCTTTCCGAGCAGGTGCAGGCAGACGAGGAAGGATGGTGGAGAACCGGCTTCCTGGTTGGCACCGTTTCCTCAAAAGGTTGGCAGACGGGCTTTATCTGGGAATCCGGAGAGCTGGAATTTCTGGCAGGGGAAGGCGCCTTGACTGGAAAAAACTACCCTGCGAAAACCTACGAGATATCAGTACAGCCTGAGTATTATTACCTCTGGGACAAACTGAAAGTTTCCAACAGGCCTCTGGTGATCAAATACAAATATCCATTCTGGTATAACACTTTCGCTACTCACAGTCGTTATCGAGTGATTGATGTTCAACCGGTTGAGAGCAGCTTTTCCAAAACACCTTCATTTACTCAACACCCCAATGGCATTGATTTAGATCCGGTGGTACAAAATTCAAGGGTCTTCAGTCAATGGCAAACATTCGGGCTGGTGCTTCATGTAGCCCGTTGGTCAGTGAGCCACAACTGTTTGGTATACCTTCATTTGGGTGGCACCGCCAGGATTATGAAAAGCAGACCGGTTTACACACCCTCTCTTGAATACAATCCTGATAATCGTGAATATGAATTCACAACGGTTTCAACTTATGAAACTTATGAGGTTGAAGTACCCAATGTTGTAAAACTGAGCACGAGCGACGAAGCCATTTGTCGCTATGCAGAAGATGCCGCTGTATCGCAGTCAGAAGTCTATGTCGAATACACTGGAGTAAAAGCCCGGCCTGATACCGAGATGTTTCATGTTCTCCACTCTATCCAAGTTGAAGCGCCTTATGGTAATGAAGAAAAGTAATGATTCAAGCTGACGCAACAACAATCCTTGGTTTGATACGTCAGAGCACCTGAAAAGCACGAAAACCGCTTAAACAGAAACAGCCGCCTTAATGTGAGGGTGAGCCTTATAATCAACCAGTTCAAAGTCATCAATGGTAAATTCGAAAAGATTCCTGATGGCAGGGTTCAGCTTCATTGTTGGTGAATGAAAAGGCTTACGGGTCAGCTGTTCTTCTGCCTGCTCCAGATGGTTGGAGTAAAGATGGGCATCACCAAAGGTATGAACAAAATCCCCCAGCTTCAGATCACATACCTGGGCAATCATCATCGTGAGTAACGCATAAGATGCGATGTTAAAAGGCACACCCAGGAAAATATCAGCACTGCGCTGATAGAGCTGGCAGGAAAGCTTGCCATCCAGAACATAGAACTGAAACAGACAGTGACAGGGAGGCAAAGCCTGTTTACCCATAGCGGCATTGTCTTTAGGGCTGAACTTTACATCGGGCAGCACACTGGGATTCCAGGCACTGATGACCAGCCTTCTGGAGTCTGGATTGGTTTTTATTTCATCCAACAGCCATTGAATCTGATCAAACGTTTCGCCGTTTGCATTTTCCCAGCTTCGCCACTGCTTGCCGTAAACAGGGCCCAGTTCTCCTTCATCCGTCGCCCACTCATCCCAGATTCTGACACCGTTTTCCTTCAGATAGGCAATATTAGTGTCACCCTTCAGGAACCAGAGCAATTCATGAATAATGGAGCGCAGATGACACTTCTTGGTGGTGACCAGTGGGAAACCTTTCGACAGATCAAAGCGCATTTGATAGCCAAAAACACTGTATGTTCCAGTGCCGGTTCGATCCGATTTGAAAGTACCTTGCTCTTTCACATGACGCAGGAGATCGAGATACTGTTTCATGGCATTGATCCTTTATTTATTTGCTCATGGCTTTTAATTCCGCTCACGGCTGCTCTTTCCACTCATGGCTGCTTTCCTACCAGATTTGACCGCATGTTTTTTCAACCAGACCCGATCATCCTGATTTTGACCATCTACCAGTGGAAACTTTTTATAGGCTACCACCATAAGTCCCGCACCCAGAAGGATCATGGGCACCGTCAGCAACTGTCCCATCGTCAACCAGTCAAAAGCAATGAAGCCCAGCTGCTGGTCAGGTTCCCGAACAAATTCTACGCAGAAGCGCCCAACACCATAGATCAACAGGAATAGACCGGACACGGCCATACGGGGACGAGGTTTGGCCGAGAACCACCAGAGCACTCCAAACAGGATGACCCCCTCAATAACGAACTGGTAAAGCTGTGATGGGTGTCTTGGCATCCGGGAGGGATCCGTCGGAAATACCATGGCCCATGGAACATCTGTTATCCTTCCCCATAGCTCACCGCCAATAAAGTTACCCACACGACCCATGCCCAGTCCCAGAGGAACGAAAGGGGCAACGAAGTCTGTCATCTGAAAGAAGTTCTTATCGATCTTGCGGCCAAAGAGGAATACGGCCAGCAAAACCCCCAATAAACCACCATGGAAAGACATGCCACCTTCCCAGATACTAAACAGCCAGAGTGGGTTTTGCAGAAAATAATCAAAGTTATAAAACAGCACATAGCCCATGCGCCCGCCCACTATGACCCCAACGGCGACATAGAATAATAAATCCCCAATTTGTTCGGAATTCCATAAACCGTTTGATTTTTTGGCTCTCTGAACAGCCAGCCACCAGCCTCCGGCAAAACCCACCAGGTACATTAGACCGTACCAGTGGACTTTGAGAGGTCCAAGGCTGATCGCAACGGGATCAATTTGAGGATATGGGATCACAGGAGGATTCCGGATAGTTCTCAAGGTTAACTGTTACGTACTCTTCTGTTTCAGTCAGAGAGAAGTACATTTGGCGGACCAGTGTATCAGCTGGATAGAGGATTGAGCCAGCTGACCAGGCCCTTTTACATTGAGAAAAGAAACTTACACCCTACTATCAATAACAGGACAACGAACAGTTTTTGCAGCTTTTCAGAAGACAGCTTGTGGGCTAACTCAGCTCCAAAGCGAGCAAACAGTACACTGGTCAGGACAATGCCAAGAAATGCCGGCCAGTAGACGTAACCGGTACTCATCGTCGGCAACAGCTCGTTTTCATGACCCAGAAACATGTTAGCCGCGGTTCCCATTAAAGCAATCGGCAACCCACACGCAGCAGAAGTCGCTACTGCCTGGGTCATAGAGAGGTTGTACTTGCGCAAAAGTGGTACCGACAGGGTTCCACCACCGATTCCAAAGATGCTGGAAGCCCAGCCTATGACGCCTCCGGCTGCCACCAACACAGGTCTTGCCAGCACCCTACTGCTTTCAGAAGGCTTGAAGCCAAACCACATTTTTGCGGCCACTGCCAAGGCAAAAATCCCAATGACTTTCTGAAGCATCGGACCTGACATCTGGATGGCAGTATGAACCCCCAGCCATGACCCCATCAGAATTCCGATAGTCAAAACACTGAAAACAGGCCACTGCACAGCCCCCTTGACATGATGAGCACGAATCGAACTGAGCGAAGTGACAACAATAGTGGCAAGAGAGGTACCCACAGCGAGATGGGTGAAAATATCAGGAGATAACCCCTGCAGCTTGAAGCTGAAAACCAGTACCGGAACAATTATCAGCCCGCCACCGATCCCGAACAGGCCAGCCAGAGTCCCGGCCAGAGCACCAAGCAGAAGGTAAGAAAGAAAAATCATTAAACAGCAATCCAACTAAGCAGCCTCAAATCAGGAATCCTGTCATGATTCTCCGTGGCTGAGGCCATCAAACATTATCAGCGCAGCATCCCCTAAAGGATGAAGATCGATCCTTATTCTAAACAAAATTAACACGTTAATTGACTAGAAAATCACTATTTAGCTCATCTCTTTTAAGAACATAACCCGCCAGGAAGCTCATTTAACCTCACTACAATAGCATCATGGAATACAGCATCGAAGCATCTTCCCTGAAACCGGGACGTTGTAGGACAGAAACAATAACGTACAAATTTTGCCTATCAACTAGCAAGAAAGTCTTCCGTATCCTAATCTCATTGTTACAATTTTTTTGCACAACAAAAATAAAAATGTCGATACTCATAAAATCAAGCTGGAAGGATTCAGCGGTGGATCTTTTAATCGGGTTCTTATCCCGGACACCTCGGGTTTTCTATTCTGTCATGGGCCTGATATTTTCCTGTGCCCTACAAGCTAAAAAGAGCCATATTGCCAGGGCGTCAGTGCAAATGGCTCTGTTGTCTGTTTCTGAGAAGAGGCAGAAACAAATCATTCGCCAGTCTGCTCGTTATACCGTTGATTATGTTCTTGCTCTTCCTTCACTTAATAAAGTGGTTTACCTGCTGCATAATCAGGACGTCATTGCCCAGGCCCTTTCAGAAAACAAGGGCGTGGTCATACTCTCTCTCCATATGGGTCCACCCGATCTGGGAACATTGGCACTCTCACAACAGGGTTTACCAGCAACTACCCTGATTGGTTCAGGAAAACAGTCGCCATTAACCCATAAGCTCGGCAAGGCATTTCTTCTGAAGGCCGGTATTGAACCTACTACAAAAGGAGACCCCACAGCGGTATTTCAGGCTCTGAAACAGAAAAAAGCCGTTTTTTTATACAGTGACCTCCGCTCAGAAGAGATGCCTGTGACATTTTTTGGACAGAAAACCCGAGCCCCTGCGAGCGGCATCATGACGGCTCATCTTCTGAAAGCGCCCGTTCTTTTTCATCACTGCACTTTTGAAAATAATCAGTGGCAGTTGCATTTTGAGCCTCTGCCACTAACCCAAACCGGTAACAGAAAGCTGAACACTCAGCATGACCTCCAACGACTGATGCACAGAATGGAGCAGGTGATCAGGGAGAACCCTCAGCTCTGGATATGGCATTACGACCGCTTCAAGTTGAAAAACAAGATTCAGCGCAACACAGTCTTCTAATTATTTTC
Source organism: Endozoicomonas sp. ONNA1 (assembly GCF_024606325.1). Taxonomy (NCBI): domain Bacteria; kingdom Pseudomonadati; phylum Pseudomonadota; class Gammaproteobacteria; order Oceanospirillales; family Endozoicomonadaceae; genus Endozoicomonas; species Endozoicomonas sp. ONNA1. The sequence continues at coordinate 48,518 of NZ_JAHHPN010000922.1, read as the reverse complement.
AACCTGAGCCGTATGCATAACAAAAACTCCTGACGAGAGTAAAGATGGCTCAAGATCAGGCTATTAAGCGACAGACACCCTCAACGACTCCAACGTTCAAAAAATTTCACTGGCGACTGCCTGAAAACCCCTTTAGGATAGGAGGATTGCCCCTCCCAAAGATTTGTTTTTTTCCTTTTATATCAATAAGTTACCCTTCTCGACCCACGCAAGAAAAAGTCCGAAAATAAGTAGACATTTATACAGATAGCCTCTATAACATTTACTGTGATATCAACATACAGACACCTGCATAAGTAGAGTTCCTGCAACATGAATTCTTAAAAACCGGAGTGTCGTGTGGTTCACAATAACCATTTGCATTAACAATACAGTGCCCAGACCAACAATAATATTAGTACGCCGGTGATCATGGAGGTCATGGCGAGGGGGAGCCTGATATGTCAATTTTTTCTCATTACCAGGAGAGGTACGAATCGACTCGGCAAGAGGAGATAAGTCTTCAGGAGTATCTGGATCTTTGCAAAACCGACCCTGGTGCTTACGCAAATGCGGCAGAGAGAATGCTTTCAGCCATTGGCGAACCAGAGATTGTTGATACGTCTCGTGATCCGCGTCTGAGTCGTATATTTTCCAACAAGTTGATTAAGTGTTATCCCGCTTTTGAGGAGTTTTATGGCATGGAAGAAGCGATCGAACAGATTGTTTCTTACTTCAAACATGCCGCACAGGGTCTCGAAGAAAAGAAACAGATCCTTTATTTGCTGGGTCCTGTAGGTGGCGGTAAGTCATCTCTGGCAGAGCGCCTCAAAGCTCTGATGGAACTGAAACCTTTCTATGCTATCAAGGGCTCTCCGGTGTTTGAATCACCACTGGGTCTCTTTAATCCCGAGGAAGATGGCAAGATTCTGACCGAAGAATACGGTATTCCCGGTCGTTACCTGAAATACATCATGTCTCCATGGGCGGTTAAGCGCCTACACGAGTTTGGAGGTGATATTTCCAAGTTCCGTGTTGTAAAAGTTTACCCAAGTCGTTTGAACCAGGTGGCTATTGCCAAGACTGAACCAGGCGATGAGAACAACCAGGACATCTCCAGTCTGGTCGGTAAAGTAGACATCCGTCAGCTGGAAGAATTCTCCCAGGATGACCCGGATGCTTACAGTTTCTCAGGAGCACTTTGCCGTGCCAATCAGGGTGTGATGGAATTCGTAGAGATGTTCAAAGCCCCTGTGAAAGTACTACATCCTCTACTGACTGCTACTCAGGAGGGTAACTACAACTCCACAGAAGGCATGGGTGCTATTCCTTTTGAAGGTATCTTGCTGGCGCACTCCAACGAATCCGAATGGCAGACCTTCCGCAACAACAAGACCAACGAAGCGTTTATTGATCGTGTAAACATTGTTAAGGTTCCTTACTGCACACGCATCAAAGAAGAGGTGGGTATCTACGAAAAACTGCTGGAACACAGCTCTTTGAAGAACGCACCATGCGCACCTGATACTCTGAAAATGCTGGCCCAGTTCTCCGTTCTGTCCCGCATCAAAGAGCCCGAAAACTCTTCAGTTTATTCCAAAATGCGTGTCTATAACGGTGAGAACCTGAAGGACACCGACCCTAATGCGAAACCACTGCAAGAATATAAAGATTCCGCAGGTGTTGATGAAGGCATGGACGGACTCTCTACCCGTTTCGCATTCAAGATTTTGTCCAAGGTCTTTAACTTCGACTCCACCGAAGTCGCAGCCAACCCTGTGCACCTGATGTACGTTCTGGAACAGCAGATTGAACAGCAGCAGTTCCCGGATGAAGTGACTGATCGCTACATGCGCTTCATCAAGGAATATCTGACACCCAAATATGTTGAATTTCTGGGTAAGGAAATTCAGACCGCTTATCTGGAGTCCTATTCAGATTACGGTCAGAACATTTTTGACCGCTACATCACTTATGCTGATTTCTGGATTCAGGATCAAGAATTCCGTGATCCCGACACCGGTCACATTCTGGATCGCAGTGCCCTGAATGATGAACTGGAAAAAATTGAGAAGCCTGCCGGCATCGCTAATCCGAAAGACTTCCGTAACGAAGTGGTTAACTTTGTCCTGCGTGCCCGGGCCAATCACGAAGGCAAGAACCCAAGCTGGTTGAGCTACGAGAAAATGCGTGCAGTGATCGAGAAGAAGATGTTCTCTAACACAGAAGATCTGCTGCCAGTAATTTCCTTCAATGCCAAGGGCTCCAACGAAGACCAACGCAAACATGCAGACTTTGTTAAGCGTATGGTTGAGTATGGATACACAGAAAAACAGGTTCGCCTGCTGTCCGAGTGGTACATCCGGGTTCGCAAGTCTCAGTAACTCATGAGCCCCTGCGCTGCCGTTCAATACCCGGCAGCGTTCATGATGAGTCACCACGGCGCCTTCGCGGGCGCTTCTACATCATGTTTTATCAGACAAGACATCAGTGTAGAAGTATGTCGTTTATCAAGAAAAATGGTCATTTTTCAGGAAAAAACGACATTGCCATGACAGTAGCAAAATAGTCCTGGATAGAACAAATAGCCAGGTCTGAGTACCCAAGGAGAGCGTCCTATGAGCATAATAATTGACCGACGCCTCAATGCGAAAAAGAAAAGTACGGTCAACCGTCAGCGTTTCCTGAGGCGCTACAAAGGTCTGGTAAAAGAGGCAGTACAGGAGGCTGTTGATCAGCGCTCTATTACCGACGTTGATAGCGGCAGTGACATCAGCATTCCCAAAAAAGACGTGTCAGAACCGGTTTTTCATCACGGTCAGGGTGGCCGGGTGGAACAGGTTCATCCTGGCAACAAAGAGTTCACCACCGGTGATCGTTTCCAGCGCCCTCAAGGCGGTGGTGGACAGGGCAGCGGGGAAGGCGAAGCCAGCAACAGCGGTTCCGGTGAAGACGACTTCATTTTTTCCATTAATCGCGAAGAGTTCCTTGAATATCTGTTTGAAGATCTTGAGCTGCCTAATCTGGTTCGCAAAGAACTCAAGGACTCTACCGACTTTAAACTGAAAAGAGCGGGTTACACGACGGCGGGTTCTCCTGACAGGTTAAACGTAGTACGCTCCCTGAGGGCAGCTCACGCCCGCCGAATAGCGCTTTCCGGTAAAGAAAGAAAAGAGATTCGCGCCCTGAAACGTCGACTCCGTGAAATGGAAGTGAGCCCTGAAAGCAACGATGAAACTCTGAGAAAAGAGCTGAAAGATCAGATTAATGCGCTGAACAAAAAGCTTAAACGTCTACCCTTTATCGACGAGTTTGACCTTAAATTCAACAATCTGGTGGAAGTGCCTCAACCTTCCAGTAAGGCAGTCATGTTCTGTGTCATGGACGTGTCAGGCTCCATGACCCGGGAAATAAAGGACATTGCCAAGCGTTTTTTTCTGCTGCTCTATCTGTTCCTGGAGCGCAACTATGAAAAAATTGAAGTTGTGTTCATCCGTCACCATAGTGAAGCCCGTGAATGTAATGAGCACGACTTCTTTTATGCCCGGGAAACCGGTGGCACTGTTGTATCGTCAGCACTGACACTGACAGACGACATTATTACTGAAAGATATTCCCCCAATGAGTGGAACATCTATGTAGCTCAGGCATCTGACGGCGATAACTGGGAAGCAGACTCTGCCAAGTGCCGCAATATTATTGTCGACAAACTTTTGCCACTGACTCAGTATTACTCCTACGTAGAAATTACTGATCGTCACCACCAAAACCTGTGGCATGAATACAAAATGATCGAAAAGAATCACGCAGGTCATTTTGCCATGCAACAAATACGACATCCTGCAGAGATCTATCCGGTCTTCCGTAAACTGTTCGAAAAGAAGGAGGGCCAAAATGCCTGATAAGAAACGCTTTGAGCAGGACATTGATCCGCATAAAGCAGAGCCTTCCTCCAAAACAGCCGATTGTCAGAAGTCATCTCGCCGTGCAGAGCCTATTTCCAGAGGCTCAGAATGGACCTTTGAACTGCTGGAAGAATACGACAGAGAACTGGCAAAGCTGGCAAAACGCTACCAGCTGGAAACTTACCCTAACCAGATAGAAGTCATCAGTTCCGAGCAGATGCTGGATGCCTATGCTTCTGTGGGTATGCCACTGATGTATAACCACTGGAGCTTCGGTAAACAGTTTCTGAGCAACCAGCAAAGCTACCAGCGCGGACAAATGGGTCTGGCTTATGAGATTGTAATCAATTCCAATCCGTGTATTGCCTACCTTATGGAAGAAAACACCATGCCCATGCAGGCACTGGTTATTGCGCACGCATGTTATGGACACAACTCTTTCTTCAAAGGTAACTATCTGTTCAAGCAATGGACGGATGCAGACTCCATCATTGACTATCTGTTGTTCGCTAAAAACTACATTGCCGAGTGCGAAGAAAAACACGGTGTTGATGCGGTAGAGGAGCTTCTCGATGCCTGTCATGCTCTTATGAATCAGGGGGTAAATCGCTATGAGCGTCCTCGCCCTATTTCACCAGAAGAAGAAAAAGCACGGGTCAAAGAGCGTGAAGAATACATTCAGCGCAACCTTAATGACTTGTGGCGAACCATTCCTCTTCGTGAAGACCATGAAGTTAAGCAGACTGAGCGTTATCCAAGGGACCCGGAAGAAAATATTCTCTATTTCATTGAGAAAAATGCCCCTCTTCTGGATATCTGGCAGCGAGAACTGATTCGGATCGTCCGCAAGGTAGCTCAATACTTCTATCCACAGCGCCAGACCCAAGTGATGAACGAAGGTTGGGCAACTTTCTGGCACTATCACCTGATGCATGAAATGTACAACGAGGGGCACATTACTGAAGGCTTCATCATGGAGTTCCTGCATTCGCACTCCAGCGTGGTGTTTCAGCCTGATTTTGATGATCCCCGTTACAGTGGCATTAACCCATACGCTCTCGGTTTTGCCATGTTTCAGGACATCCGCCGGATCTGTGAAAACCCGACGGAAGAAGATCGTCGCTGGTTCCCTGACCTGGCAGGTTCAGATTGGCTGGAAGCTGTGCACTTTGCCATGAAGAACTTTAAGGATGAAAGTTTCATCATGCAGTATCTCTCACCCAAGGTAATGAGAGATCTGAAGCTGTTCTGCATCGACGATAATGAAATCAACCCATACCTTGAAGTCAGAGCCATTCATGACGACTCCGGTTACCGCAGGGTAAGAGAGTCTCTTGCCGCTCAATACAATCTGGGCAACCGTGAACCTAACATTCAGGTTTACAACGTAAACACACGTGGTGACCGCTCCATTACCTTACGTCATTTCATGCACCAGGGTCGTCCGGTAGATTCCGACAGTACTCGTGAAATCATCAAACATATCCACAGACTGTGGGGCTTTGATGTGCATATGGAGTCTGTTGATGAGTGGGGTGGCGTAAAAACCATTTATGGCCTGCCCAAGCAGGAAGAAAATGAAGAGACCGAAGCAGCCTGACTTTTAACCATTAGCCGGATCTTCCAGAGAGGATCCGGTTTTTTATGGCTCTGATGCCGATACCTGTAAAGTCAGAATAATGCCGTCTGAGTTCAAATAAAATGGTTAACCCTACAACTGAGAAAACAGCATGACCGATACCACCCGGCCTACCGTTGTTCTGGCTGGTGGGGGCCATACACATGCACTAATACTGAAAAGACTTCAGAAGGGGCAAAAACCTCCAGCCCATTTTGTTCTGGTTTCTGCCTCCCGCTACACCGCTTATTCAGGGATGCTTCCCGGTGTCATCTCAGGGCATTATACTGCTGAACAATCCCACATTGATCTTGAGTTGCTGGCCAATGAATCAAAGTGCACATTTGTGAGAGCGACTCTCTCTGGGGTGGATACTGAAGCGAATGAATTGATTCTTGAGAATGGCAACCGCCTTCAGTATGACATACTCTCCATCAATACAGGCTCGACACAAGCCCGTGTCATTGATGCAAAAGACATTATCAGCATAAAACCTATCGGATCCTTTCTGTTCTGGTTGAATCAACTTTTGCCTGAACATATTAAGCAGAACGATAGCTTTACTCTGGTCATTATGGGCGCCGGTGCAGCAGGTATTGAGGTAGCTCTGGCCCTCCACCAACGCTTCGAACATCTTCACTCCCTCAAAATACATATTGTCACAACTCGCGGCATCATGCCGGGTCATCCTATAAAAGTTCAGAAAATGGTTATAGAGGAAATTGAACGAAAGCCCATTAAAATTCATACTAACTTTCGGGTAACCAATGTCAAAGACAAAACGCTGACCAGTGATCAAAATGAGCATCTGCGATATGACGCTCTGATACTGGCCACACCCGCTGCTCCTGCTCGCTGGCCATCTGAAAGCACGCTTGCTACCAGCTCACAGGGGTTTATCCAGGTTAACTCCACATTGAGATCCATCAGCCATGACAATGTCTTCGCTTGCGGTGATATCGCTGAATTCATTCACTCAAAGTTGGTCAAGTCCGGGGTTTATGCGGTTCGGCAGGCTCCGGTCCTGTTTCAAAATATAAGTAATTTGTTAGAGAAAAAAACGCTGGAACCTTACCGTCCACAGAATCAATTTCTTTCCTTACTAAGCTGTGCCGATGGTCGGGCCATTGCATCAAGAGGCTGTTTTACTGCCAGAGGACGTTTAATATGGCTTTGGAAAGACTGGATCGATCGGCGATTTATGGCTCAATTTCCCCTGCCAGCTCCTGGCTCCATGGAACTCAGTGCTTCCATTCAAAGCTAAGCCTTATAGCGATTTTATTGCCTTGCAAGAAGCCTCTGGCTCATCTGATCTTACTGTTATCTATTGTAATGACAGTGCGAGTCTATTCAAACGCGCTCATCAGTCTTGATGATCTGGAGCAAAAGATCCGGTTGAGCACTAATCTGCTGATTCTGGACGTACGCCCCAGGGTACGCTACCAGCTGCTAGGCCACATTCCCGGTGCTCACAATATCTGGCGCCCTGCTTTTCAGGCTGATGAACATGATTACCCCTTCTCGGGAATGAGAGCCAGCAGACAGAAACTCTCTCAGCTATTGAGCCAACTGGGCGTTAATCCGGAAACGGAGATTATCCTCTACGATGACCAGCAAGGCATGAATGCAGCCCGTCTTTGGTGGTTACTGAAACTCTACGGTCATGATCGGGCCTCTATCCTTAATGGTGGCCTGTCAGCCTGGGAAAACCACAAGAAGAAGCTCAATTTCAAATCACCTGAAACACCCAAACAATCCCAATACCAATTTACGGGTACACCCCATCCTCAATGGCTTGCTGAGATTGAGCAGGTAAAGTCCATTCAAACAAAAAAAGAGAACGCCCTACTAGTGGACGTCAGAAGCCTGGATGAATTCACCGGAAAAACCAGAAAGTCAGGAGCCTATCGCCATGGCAGGATTCCTGGCAGTATCTGGTTTGAGTACAAGCAGACAGTCAATGAAAATGGATTCCTCGACAAAGAACGATTAAGACGTTTGTTTCAATCAGCGGGTATCACACCGGATAAAGAAATCATCGTTTACTGTCAGTCCGGAGTGCGTTCCGCCCATACGCTTTTTGTTCTTTCCGAGCTGCTGGGATACAACAGGATAAAAAACTATGACGGTTCCTGGATTGAATGGTCCTGGATGAGAGAGTTACCAGCCGTTCAGGGACCACCCAAAAAAAACAGATAAACCTCACGAATCCTGAACAGCAAAATTAATTCTCAAAAATACTGTCGTATCTATTCCTGAATATCAAAATAGGCTGTTATCTCGCGTCAATATGGTCTTATAATAGGTTTAGCTCTATATGGAAATGTAGGCTGTATTCTCGGCATGAAAACTTTCTAGCCAAGAAGACATCACCAAGAAAGAGCTCTGTGATATGGACGACGCAGAATAGACATGTGACTAAAAATAAAACAACAAAGGGTTGCTGTTTCCCGGCAGTTCCTTCAATGTTAATAATGTAGGAATCGTGCTGTATGGAAGCGACCAAGAAGGAAATGGAAGCTATGCTGGAAGGTACAGTAAAGTGGTTTAACAACCCCAAGGGTTATGGATTCATCCAGGCTCAGGAAGCCACTGAAAATCAAGACGTACTCATACATTACTCCGTTATTGAAATGGACGGTTTTAAAACTTTGAAAGCCGGACAACTCGTGCAATTTGAAATTGGCCAGGGACCCAAGGGGCTGATAGCTACTCGTGTCATTCCTGGCGGTGGAGAAGGCACAAGCCAGAGCACACAGACTTCCCGGGAAGAATCCCTGCCAGCCTGACAGTTATTGTCAGTCTGTCCCCAGAGTCCATAAGGCAATGTCACCCGGAACTTCGCCTTGTCGAAGATGTACGGGTGGCATCAGCCTCACAAGGGCCTGGAATGGAATGCACCTGTCAATCGGGTATCAGATTACGTGCGTATGAAAAACTGCACGATTGACGATCTGAATATCACATTGATGAGGGCAGGGAAGTGTTGTGTTTTGATGAATGCCATAGCTAACACTTATCAAAACACACTGCTTTTTCTTTTGTGCCCATTACTGCCCGGCACAAGAGGCATTAATAGCGATCTTAGACCGCTAACTCTTCTTTTTCCGTCACTTTATCAGTGTGAGTTTCTGGCTGGTTTTCACGAAGAATCAGATCTGCAGCTTTTTCAGCAATCATCATCACAGGCGCATTGGTATTCCCGCTGATCAGGGTTGGCATAATTGAGGCGTCAATCACACGTAAACCTTCCAGCCCCCGGACTTTCAGACTGGTGTCGACTACTGCCATGTCATCATTTCCCATTTTGCAGGTTCCCACCGGGTGGTAGATGTGATTGCCATTATTTCTTATATAAGACTCAAGCTCATCATCATCCTGTATACCCGACCCTGGCAGATACTCCTCCCCAGCATACCGGGACATCTCTGGTGACTGGATAATCTGCCTAACTCTTTTGATACCACGTACCATAAGATCCATATCGGCCTGTTTTTCCAGAAGATTCAGTTCGATCGCAGGGTGATCCATGGGGGATGCACTTTTAAGGGATACACGACCACGGCTTTCCGGCCTCAGGATACAGACATGAACCGAAAACCCGTATTGGAAGTATCTTGAGAGTTTACGACCATGATCTTCCATAGCCGCAGGGATGAAATGCAGTTGCAGATCAGGCCTCTCGACTTCCGGTGAGGATTTTATAAATCCCCCCGACTCTGCAAGACTGCTTGTCAGAAAGCCTTCTTTCTTGTGGAAATATTTCACTGCCTCCTTAATACCTCTGGCCATTCCCAATGGTCTGGCGAAAGCCATTGATGAGGCAGTCTTGTCACTGGCGACAACCAGAACATCAGGGTGCTCCTGAAGGTTTTCGCCAACGCCTGGCAGTTCATGTAAACAATCAACGCCGTGGGGCTCGAGTCTGTCTCTGGCACCGATACCTGAAAGCAGCATAATCTGGGGAGAACCGAAAGCTCCCGCGGAAAGAATCACCTCTTTTCGGGCAAAGAGTTTCCTTCTGGTAACACCTCGAACGACTTCAATTCCTATAGCCTTTTTTCCCTCAAGGATAACTCTGGCAGTATGACTGTTGGTCATGACTGTCAAATTGGTTCTATCATTGACAGGATGCAAATAGGCAGCCGCTGAACTGCATCTTTGGCCGTCTTTCTGTGTTACCTGATACCAGCCTACACCTTCCTGCTCAGCACCATTAAAATCAGGATTGTCTTTTTCTCCGATTTCTATTGCACCATTGATAAAAGCTTCACTCAAGCAGTGCTTACTTCTGGGGTCAGCAACATTCAGTGGACCACCGGTGCCGTGAAATCCAGAAGCACCTCGTTCCTGGTTTTGGGATTTTAGAAAATAGGGCAAGACATCATCGAAAGACCAACCGTCATTCCCCATAGCAGCCCACTGATCGTAATCTTCTTTTTGCCCTCTGATATAGAGCATGGCATTGATCGAACTACTACCACCCAGAGTCTTTCCCCGGGGACAGTATATATCCCGGTTATTCATGGTGGACTGAGCCTGGGCATTCAGCTGCCAGTTATGCAAACCGTGAGGCACAGTGATTGCTGCGCCGGCAGGTATATATATCAATGGAGACTTGTCACTGCCTCCTGCTTCTACCAGGCAGACCTGATGGTCATTATTCTCAGACAGGCGGTTGGCCAGAACACAGCCTGCAGAGCCACCCCCTACAATGATGTAGTCGAACTCTGTCATATAAATCACTTTATTATTATAGGTGTTTTTCAGCTGATAGCTGCTGAATACGTTTTCGCAAAAGCTTCTTGACTAGCCTGCTATCGCTCCAAATTGCTTCTTCTGTTCTGGCAGTTAATCATCAAAGAGTTTTGCAGCCCTCTTGATACCAGAGATTTATCCATTTTGATAGCCTGCCTGAGCACAAAAAACAAAATCTCAACAGACCCAGTCGAGAGTGTTTGCAACTGATAGCCGCCCTTAGCACCAGTCTGAAATAAAGTTTACTGATAATTACAAAGATAGGTATGTTGGCATAAATTGCTGAATCTGCATCAACTATCCCAACTGCAAAGGCGCTAAGCTGGTCGGAGCATCAATATGCATCAGTTCCCGCTGAGGATCAAACATAAACCCAGACATAAAAGACGATGGATATATGGTCATAACTATTAGACTTCAGATTGCCGAGACACCTCCCTTTCCAGCAAACACTGCCGGAAAGGTGTTTGGAGACAGTGAAGAAAAACGTTTAACTGGCAGCAAATAGCTCAGAAACCACAGCTTTAGCTTCTTCCTGAATTTGCTTGAGGTGATCAGGGCCGACAAAACTTTCGGTATAGATTTTATAAACCGCCTCAGTACCAGAGGGTCTGGCAGCAAACCAGCCTTTTTCAGTAACGACCTTCAGGCCACCAATAGCAGCACCGTTTGCCGGGGCATGGGTCAATTTGGCAGTAATGGGATCACCCGCCAGAGTACTTGCTTTAACCATATCAGGGGTCATGGCTGACAGAACTTTCTTCTGCTCATCAGAAGCAGTAGCTTGTAGTCGTTCATAAACCGGAGAGCCATACTTTTTAGTCATTTCCTGATAATGCTCACCCGGATCCTTGCCAGTAACAGCAATGATCTCAGCAGCAAGAAGCGCCAGGATGAAACCATCCTTGTCTGTGCACCAGACGGCCCCATCACGGCGCAGGAAAGCCGCCCCCGCACTTTCCTCACCACCAAAGGCCAGCTCGCCAGAAGCCAAACCGTCGACAAACCATTTGAATCCGACCGGCACTTCAGCCACTTCTCTGCCTAATCCTTTCGCTACACGATCAATCATGGCGCTGGACACAAGCGTCTTACCAATTTTGGCATTGACCGACCAGTGCACACGATGGCTGTATAGGTAATTGATCGCCACCGCCAGATAATGATTGGGGTTCAGCAGACCATGTTCACGAGTCACGATACCGTGTCGGTCAAAATCAGGATCGTTACCAAAAGCAATATCAAACCGATCTTTCAATTCGATCAGACCTGCCATGGCATAGGCTGAAGAGCAATCCATACGAATCTTGCCGTCTTTATCGACATGCATAAAAGAAAAAGTAGGATCAACCTTTTTGCTGACCAGCTCAATATCAAGCCCGTAACGCTTGGCAATGGGCTCCCAATAATGAAGGCCGGCCCCCCCCAGAGGATCGACACCCATTTTGATACCTGCCTTGCGAATGGCCTCCATATCAATGACATTTTCCAGATCATCAACATAAGGTGTGACGTAATCGTACTCAGTGATAAACCCGGAAGCCAGAGCGTCATTCAACGACATCTGTTCAACGCCTTCAAGACCCTCTGCAAGCAGTTGATTGGCTCGATCCTGAACCCAGTTGGTGACATTTCCACCGGCTGGACCTCCATGGGGAGGGTTGTATTTGAAACCACCGTCTTCAGGCGGGTTATGGGAAGGTGTTATAACAACACCGTCCGCCCTGTCCTGTTGATTCCGGTTATAGGAAACAATGGCATGGGAAATGACCGGAGTCGGTGTATAGCCTCTGCCTTCCTGAATCCGAGCCTTTACACCATTGGCTGCCAATACCTGAATAGCACTGATCAATGCTGGCTCTGACAGGGCATGGGTATCCATGCCAACAAACATGGGTCCGGTAATATTATGTTCGCGACGGTATTCACAGATAGCCTGTGTGATAGCAACAATATGAGCTTCGTTAAAAGAGGCCCTGAAAGAAGTCCCCCGGTGTCCTGAAGTGCCAAACCGGACTCGTTGAGAGGGATCTAATGGATTGGGCTGAATAGCAAAATAATCGCTGACCAGACGGGGAATATTGGTCAGCATATCGTCTTTGGCAACTTTACCGGCTTGAGGATGCATGAAGAATTCCTGAGTGAGTGACACTGAAGCATAAAGCAAAAACCGCTCCAAATCAGAACGCAATATGGCTTACCTTACCCACCCAGACCGTTCGAAGGCAGTATCGGAAACCACAACTATACCCTGTCGACATTACCCAGAAACACCTTGCAGACCATTCCATAAACGATTTGCTCATGAAAAGCTTTACAGAAGGCTCTGAAGTCGACAGAGCTTCCAGCCATTAGATCACTTCAAACAGGAAGTGATTTTTCTTGCCCAGCTTTACCAGGAAGAAGCGTCCATACATGGCATTTTCTTCAGCAAAACACTCTGGCAGGTTCATGTTGTCAACTGCGCCACGGGCGGCTCCATTGAAGAATACCGCATTGCGACCCAGAGCATCTTTTACCTGCTTACCGCTCTTAACCAAACCCACTTCTGTAAACAGCTGGGTCATGGGGTTGCCTTCCAATTCATCACGCTTGATGGTGGCACTGGGCAGCCCATCCAGCTTCAGCTGCTCAAGATCCGTTTCGGACAAGCTCTTAATCTCTCCTGAGAACAAGGCTTCCGTGATACGTTCGGCAGCTTTCAGGCCTTGTTCACCATGTACAAGGCGGGTGACTTCTTTGGCAAGAATCTTCTGTGCCTGTGGACGACCTTCGCGGGCTTCGTCTTCTTGCCTGATCGCTTCAATCTCTTCTTGTGGCAGGAAAGTGAAGAAATTCATAAAGCGGTATACATCAGCATCCGCAGTATTCATCCAGAACTGGTAGAAAGCGTACTGGGAAGTCTTGGAAGGGTCCAGCCAGACCGCACCACCTTCGGTTTTACCAAACTTGGTCCCATCGGACTTGGTGATCAGAGGCACGGTCAGGCCAAAGGTTCTGGCCTGATTCTGACGACGGGACAGATCGATACCACCCACGATATTACCCCACTGGTCACTGCCACCTACCTGGACAGTACAGTCGTAACGGCGGTTAAGTTCAGCGAAATCCATTCCCTGAAGCAGGGCGTAGGAGAACTCGGTAAAAGATATGCCGGAACCTTCCCGATTCAGTCGCTGCTGAACGGATTCCTTGTTGATCATGGCATTGACGGAAAAATGTTTGCCGATGTCACGCAGAAAATCCAGAGCCGTCATCTCACCGGTCCACTCCAGATTATTGACGACCAATGCTGCATTCTCACCGCAGTCAAATTCGATAAACTGGCTGACCTGCCCCTTGATTTTGTCAACCCAACCGGCCACAACGTCAGGTGTATTCAACTGTCGCTCAGCCGCTTTGAAACTGGGGTCCCCGATTAGGCCGGTCGCACCACCCACCAATGCAATGGGCCTGTGCCCAGCCATCTGGAAACGTTTCAGGACCAGCAGAGGAACCAGATGCCCCAGGTGCAGACTGTCTGCAGTCGGATCGAAGCCGCAATAAAGAACTCTTGGCTGTTCGCTCAGATGAGCGTCCAGCTCTTCCACGGCAGTGGTCTGCGCGATAAGCTGGCGGGCCTGCAGATCTTTCAGAAGCGGATTTTGACTCTCAGACATTTACCTATCCTGCTATGAAGTCAAAGAGACCGGGAGAAATCGCAAAAGGCCAGTCTCTTGATTTGAACACTGCCGAAGCAGCCTTGGACTCAATTTAGCGGGTAAAAGTACAATAAAACGACTTCAGAACAAAGCCGGAAAAAAGGGTTTACTTACATTAATTAACCTTTAGAGCGGTTTGGTTACCGAATTTCAGAAAAAGCCACAAACAGAATCGGGCAGATTGGAAGCTTTCAACTATTAATGTATAGAGCCACCAGCCGTTATTGCCATTGTTGATGTTCGAAATTGCGAGCCGACGTCGATTTTCTGTCACCCACCGACAAAACATTTACAATTCGTTTATAGCTATAAGTCAATTCATTATGTAGCTTTTAGAGATATAATTTATATATTCGTCACAAAACTTTAACCAAACAGCAACGAGCTACAAGAAATATCTTCTAATCCGAACCATGAAAGTGGCAGGCACCCGTAAAGGTATTTCAAAAGCAAAAAAGTGCAATGACCAATTTTTCTCCCAGAGGTGCCACGCGCAAGCGAGCCGGTGGCATCAAGCGTTTTCCCAAAAGACACCTGTTGCTGGTAACGGGTGTGGCCGCTGCGGTGATGACCGTAGTTGGCCTGCTACCCTCTCCACAAGTTGAAGCCAAACGCTCCGAAACCGAGCTGCTCATTGATGAGTTTCAACCCGAATCCCCCAAAGAAACACTGAAAGAACTGGCTTTTGAAGAAAAGGCTGCTCCTCTGGAAACACAAGCTCAACGCCTTGCCAGAGATGAGGCCGAGCGCCTGGCTACAGAAGAAGCCACTCTGGGCTCCCGGAAAAGGATTACCATTGAGTCCGGCGATAATCTCTCAACCCTGTTTGACGATATGGGTTTAAGTGCGAGGGTTGTCTATGAAGTCGCCAAAACCCCGCAACTGGGCAAAAACCTGACCGATATCCGCCCAGGGCAAACGTTTGAATATCGTGTAAACAGTGAAGGTATATTGACTCAGCTGCACTATGTTCAGAACAAACTTGAAAGCATCCTCTATGAAAGAGAGGGAGATGGCTACGTTGGTAAAAAAATAACTCTTGAGCCCGAAGTTCGTATTGCCTTCGCAGAAGCTTCCATTAAAAACTCTCTTTTTCTTGCCAGCCAGAATGCCGGTCTGAGTGAGAAAATGACCATGGAGCTGGCGGGCATATTTGGCTGGGACATCGACTTCGCTCTGGATATTCGCAGTGGCGACAGTTTCAACGTGATGTACGAAGAGAAATATCTGGATAATGAAAAGCTGAGTGACGGCAATATTATCGCAGCGACCTTTGTTAACCAGAGTGAGGCCTTTACCGCCATTCGCTACACCGACAGCCACGGTAATAGCAACTATTACTCGCCGGATGGCAAAAGCATGAAAAAGGCTTTCCTGCGAACGCCTGTCAACTTCACCCGAATCAGTTCAAGCTTTAACCCTAACCGTCTTCATCCAATTTTCAAAACCAAACGCCCCCATAACGGGACAGACTACGCTGCTCCTACCGGAACTCCCATCAAAGCGGCAGGAGACGGCAAAATCCAGTTTATAGGTTGGCAAAATGGCTTTGGCAACGTTGTCTTTATCCAGCACCCCCATAATATTGTTACCGTTTACGCCCACCAGAGCCGTGTCAACAAAAGATTCAAGACAGGCAGCCAGGTTAAGCAGGGACAAACTATTGGCTATGTAGGCCAGACTGGCTGGGCAACGGGTCCGCACTTGCATTACGAGTTCCGGGTCAATGGTGTTCACAGAAACCCGGTCACCGTCAAACTGCCTGATGCCTCACCGATACCCAAATCGGAGAGGGCACGTTTTATGGCATTTGCCAACAAAACCATGGCCCAGCTGGAAAAGCACGGAACAACGATGCTGGCCAAGAACGAGAAAGAGTCGAAACAACGACCATAGCTCCCAGGGAAGGAGGCATGAAGGAATACCAGAGATATGCTTGAATACTTTATTGGCCTGATGTCAGGCACCAGCCTTGATGCTATAGACGCAGTTCTGGTTGAATTTGAGGGCGAGACCTCCAAACACTCACCATCAGGAAACTGTCGACAACTAGAAGCTATTTCCCATCCTCTCCCCGAAAATCTCAGAAAACAGCTTCTTTCCCTGACACTACCAGGTCCTGATGAAATTGAACGAATGGCAGTAGCAGAGCCTGCCTTTGCCCGGGAATCGGCTGCTGCAGTCAGGCGACTGTTAGAGCAGGCCAATTTTAATTCGGACCAGATTTCTGCCATCGGCAGTCATGGACAAACCATCCGCCACCGCCCGGAAAAAGGTTTCACCTTGCAGATTGGTGACCCCAGCCTGATTGCTGAGCTATCAAACATAACCGTTGTTGCTGACTTCAGACGTCGGGATGTCGCGGCAGGCGGTCAGGGAGCCCCTCTTGTTCCTGCCTTCCACCATGCTGTTTTCAGCCACCCCACATTGGACAGAGTCATATTGAATATTGGCGGGATGTCCAATATCAGTTTGTTACCCGCAGACTCTGGGAAGCCTGTCACAGGCTTTGATACAGGCCCCGGTAACGTGCTGATCGATTATTGGTGCCAGCAGCATCTCAACCAACGCTTTGATGCCAATGGTCAATGGGCCGCATCAGGGACCGTGGATGACCAACTGCTGAATGCCATGCTGAATGACAGTTACTTTTCTGAAATACCGCCCAAAAGCACTGGCCGGGAACTCTTCAACTCAGGTTGGCTGGACTCTCACCTGAGAGGTTTTTCTGGACTGCAACCTGAAAACGTTGCCGCCACACTCACTTTACTGACAGCAAAAACCATTGCCCTGGATATCTGCCAATACGCCCCATCGGCCAAAGAAGTACTGGTTTGTGGTGGCGGGGCCAATAATACGCTGCTGATGAAACTCATTGAAAATGAGCTGACCCCACTGTCCATTGCAACCACAGGCTCGCTTGGCATAGCACCTGACTGGGTAGAAGCAGTAGCCTTTGCCTGGCTCGCCAGACAGACACTCTCAGGAAAGCCTGGCAACCTTCCTGCTGTGACAGGGGCTTCTGATGAGCGGATTCTTGGGGCTATATTCCCGGCTGGGTAACTGACCCTGAAAATTTGTGAAAACGCTTGATCAGCAAAAAGTCCAAAGAAATATCGGGGTATTTGTTAACTTTTCGGAATTTTCAACAGTCGTTTTTTGGCTTCATCAGCACCGTACTTGGCTATAAGTGCCGGAGCAAGAGCTTTATTAATTTTATCGACACGACTTCTCACCTTGTCCCCTTCCTGAATAGAGCTGAAACCTTTAGCCGTTAAAGACTCAATAGACTCTCTCAATTTAGCAAAACCCTTGTTATCTGATTGCTGCTTCATCAGTAATTGCTCCTGTTTCATGTGCGCAGCCCTCTCGCGTGGATTTGACTTTGGGGGTCTCTGACGCTTGAAGAATTTAACCAGGGGGTTCATTTCTTGCTCAAGCCGAATAACATCATTGAACAATGAGTGAAGGCTGAAAGCATCATCAAGATTCTGAGAGTCATTCTCCAACTCAAGCATTATTTCAAGCATCTCCAGCTCAAAGTCCTTATCATCTATCGATTCGTACACATGTTCGCCGGTAGATGGGTCGATAGAATCAGAACGATCCGTCACTGATTGGCTCGAAGACAGGGGTAATGTACTAACGTTCAAACTTTTGGGGACAACATATACAGCAGTGTTCTCTGGGTTACCGCGCAAACTATCTTCTGGTTTTTGTTTCAGATGACTGGGTACATCATATTGTGGCTCTTTTTTCAGATTCCCGGGTACATCATACTGTGACTCTTTTTTCAGATTCCTGGGTACATCATATAGTGGTTCTTTTTTTAGATTATTGGGTACATCATAAATATTGACCCGCTCAGGTTTTACATGTTCAGCAATTGGTCGTTTGACAATGTTACGTGGCTTTGCTTGAGGGGTCATGCCTCGATCCGGGGAGCGGTTGAGGTCATCCCTGTTTTTTCTTCTCGTTCGAGGGACAGGAATTGGCTTTTCTTTATTGCCCGGTTGCTCTTGCTGCCTGTTTTGAACAAGCTCATCGACCTGAACCATTGGCTGAAGAGGTTGCTTGGGCACTGATTTACCTCTTCTGGAAGCCACTGTCGGCGGCTGCTTCTTAATGCGTTGATTTGACTCAACTTCATTTCCACTCCTCTCCTGTTGGCCGGACCTTCGCAACCCTGGCTCTGGAGTGAAAGCAGAAACAGATCGACCTTCCTGAGGGAGCACCTGAATAAAAATCCTACATTCAGTCTTCATTGCCGCTCTTGACTTAAGCTCTATTGGAGGGTTCGATAGTCGTTGCTTGCCTTTCGACTGTTCAGACTTCAGAGAAGGAAGACCATGGGGGTCTGCTTTTCTGATTTTTCTCAGCATGCCTCCCAGCAGTGCTTTGACAGCACTCTTCCAGCCCCCCTCAACGGGCAGTGGAGTATATAAGGATCCATTACTTCCCTGAGAACCTGAGACATTTGCCATCACACACCATCCATGCATGCATTGATATTCCTATCAGTATAATAGTCCTTCAAGTTCAACGCATTGCGACGACTTTCGAGTCATAGACTCCTGAAAGAGTATATTTCCTGTAGCATTGCTCTGGTCAAAAAAATGGCGGGAGAGAGAAGGAATATCCGGGCGGAGGGGCCCGCCCGATAGGAAGAGCATTCAAATGGAAAAAGAAGAGCCACATCCACAAGTGGCGGTTGCATTGGGATTTTTCACCAGAAATCTGGAACCTTCCAATCCTTCTTCGTAATCTACCTCGGCACCCACAAGATACTGATAACTCAGTGAATCCACGACCATTTCAGCTCCCTTCTTTTTAACCAGGGTATCATCGTCTGCCAGCTGATCGTCAAATTTGAAGCCGTATTGAAAACCTGAACATCCACCACCAGTCACGTAAACACGAAGCCTCAGGCACTTGTTATCTTCATCTTCCATGAGCCGATTGACTTTATTTGCGGCATCATCCGTCAGTAAGATCGGGTCCGGCATTACCGTTTCAACTGCTGCGCTCATTTATCCTCCCGTGCTACCTGATCGCCACAGGCAGCCACGCTGTCTCTATCTACTTTCAGAGCCCTGCTCTATAGCACCTCTGATATGTATAGCTGTAATAATAGGCTGAGCCCATTATCCAAGTAACCCAGTAAAGCAGTCAACTACTCAAGGACTCAACCGCTGTCGGTCAACTCATTTTTTATATCGGCGTCTAGCTCTTCCTGCCAGTCCAGAACGCTGGTAAGGCTCCGCACTGCACCGCTTTTGACCTTGATGCTGACTGTCACTTTCTCGGGCTTAAACCCATCGGGAAGAGTCAAATCGATATAGTCACGATTTTCAGGGAAAGCCTGAAAATAACGGAACTCAAGTGCCTGGGATTTTTCCAGCCCGGCCAGCTCCATCAGGGACAAAGACGCTTTCTTGTTATCTTTCACCCCCCTGACAGAGACATTCAGAGTCCCTTTGAGAAACGGGTTGTCTCTGGCCACCTGGGAGACCACCATTCTGAAGCGATACTGGTTCTCCTCTTCACCCTTTAGCAGATCAAATGCGTAGAGCTTTATACCTTCAGCAGTATCTTCCGGAGCAAGAATACTCTTGTAAAATGCCAGATCCTTACTCAGCAGAGCTTTCTCATCTTCCAGATCCCGAATAACAGTGCGAACACTGTTTGCAGCTTCGCGATCCACCTTACTGGTTCTTTCCAGGATGACCAGTTCCTGCCTGAGCGACTCCTCGACACCCGCCAGGCTTTGCAATTGATTCCTGAGTTCTGAGTTTTCCTGCCTGAGTATGGCTGCCTCGGTATCGGAAAACCGTCCCCCAAGATAATAGGAAAGAGCCGAAGCCAGAACAAAGGCCAGTAGGACAAAAAGCCTGATTTTAAGCTCCCTGCCGGGGTCATGACGCACCACCTTCATACTACCCGGCGGCTTGACGCCCTGAAAAACAGAAAGAGGATCTGGCATCTCACTTATCCTGATAAAAAAGCGGCATAATGAATTTTTCGGGTAAACTTATGCTTTCAGAAATAATCCCAAGAAGCTCCTGACAACCCAATGCATTCAAATTCGCAAGACTATACACAAGCCTACTCACCATCACAAACCGCCACTCCGGCGGCTCAGAATAGTAACACTTCGACTCTTATAGCACGATCAAGGTATGATAGCCCACCGTGACTACTCACTGCCTGAGACAATGATGCTTGATCGATGGACTTCCCTCTGGATCAGATCGCCTCTGAACCTTCTCGCCCGTCCACTAAAAAAAATGGGTGTTCGGGCTGATCAGATCACTCTGACCGGTTTCCTGATCGGATTAACGGCCGTACCCTTGCTGGCATTTGAGTTCTACTTGCCGGCTCTTGCGGTCATTCTTTGTAATCGTCTGATGGATGGGCTGGATGGCGCCCTGGCAAGGATAACACACACCTCGGATGCCGGTGGCTATCTGGATATTACCCTGGATTTCATCTTTTATTCAGCCGTTGTGCTTGGTTTTGCCTTTGCTGATCCTGAAAAAAACGCCCTGATGGCCAGTCTACTGATTTGCACTTTTATGGGAACGGGCTCCAGCTTTCTGGCCTACGCGATTATGGCTCAAAAGAAAGGTCTCTCAGATCCTAACTTCAGCAACAAGTCCTTCTATTACCTGAATGGACTGGCGGAAGGCACAGAAACCATCGCTATTTTTGTGCTCTTCTGTTTGCTCCCTCAGTATTTCCCGATTCTAGCTGCAATTTTTGCTGCAATCTGTATCCTGACGACCACGACAAGAGTCTGGGGGGGTTACCAGACCATCAGGCAGGCAGACGAGCTCGACGTCCACAGTGAAAGACAACCATGGAATTATTGAAGATACTGTTTCTCCTCTTTATTGCGCTGGCCGTGGTGGTCATGGCAACAGAACGGTTTGGCAAACCCATGAGCCGGGAGAAACAGTCAAGACTGTCGAAAATAGCCATCATCCTGATTCTGGTCATGCTGGTGGCCAGAATCATCAAAGAGATCGTCTAAACGCAGAAAGGCAGCGCTAAGCGCTGCCTTTATTATTCACTGCCCAGAGGGAGCGTGAAGAGTAATCAGTCGATTACTTCGATGTTTTCAGCCTGAGGACCTTTAGCGCCCTGGGTCACTTCAAACTTAACACGCTGGCCTTCAACCAGAGTTTTGAAGCCTGTACCAACGATCGCTCTGAAGTGAGCAAACACGTCCGGGCCAGAGTCCTGGCTGATGAAGCCGTAACCTTTGGATTCGTTGAACCACTTAACTGTTCCTGTGGAAGCAGACATAATCAATTCCTGAAATTGAACAAAAATAGGGTGGTCACACAACATGACCGCTTAGCTGAAAGCGTCGCTACTACTTATGATTTATCAGGAAGATCTACAACTATGGAACTTCGAAACGCAAGACATAAATATAAGGCATAACTTAAAGCTAAGCTAATTGTATCTCAATTAACTCCAGAAGCAATGAGTACAACACGATTAAAGATATCGTGAAAATCAGCAGATACAACCCCTGCAACATTGATATAGAGACAATCTGCATGATTATTTCTCATAACCACTACCTTTCTTCATTATTTCCCGTCAGAACCTGCGACTGGAAGACAGCCATCGTCAATTATCCGGCCTCCGTTAACACTCTGTCATACAACTTGCATCGAACATTCTGGTAGAGAATACTGAGGTTTTCAGGGTACCACATAGAAGTAGAGATCATGGAAATAAAAATACGACACCAGGAAGACCGGGACTTTCCTCATATTGCAGAAATGTTTGAATATGAAGACCTGGCAGAAAACACCTCCCAGATCCCCTATAACCACTGCGACCACTGGAAAGAACTGTTCCAGTCCCGAAGCAATGAATCTATTCAACTGGTTGCAGAAGTCAACGGCAAGGTTGCAGGTCATCTCGGTATTCGTATGTTCAGTAAGCCACGTAAAAAACACGTTGTGACTTTCGGCATCAGTGTACATCCTGATTTTCAGGGACAAGGAGTAGGATCAAGGCTGGTTGATGAAATGATTCAGCTCTGTGATAACTGGCTGAATGTTGTTCGTATTGAACTGGGCGTGTTCACAGAGAACAAACAAGCTATTGCCCTGTATAAAAAGTACGGCTTTGAAATTGAAGGGACCTCCCGCTTTGACTGCTTCCGCAGAGGCCAGTACAGCAGCACCTACCAAATGGCCAGAATCAGACCGGACCTACTGGAAAAGCTGCCGTAGTATCATGCTTTCAAAACAGGAATAATCCGTGAATCCAAAACGCTGCCCCCTTTGCCAAAAGGAAAATCATTGCGCCATCAGTGCAGGAAAACCTGCCAAACAGTGCTGGTGTATGAAAGACTTGAAGAAACCCTCAGTCAATACACCAGCTGTTTTAATGCTGATCCCTGAAGCTGACACCTCCTGCTACTGCGAACCCTGTCTTGAAAAAGTCAAGGCATCAGAGCAGGCGCATCAAGGCCCGCTGTTTCCTTCAGCCCGCACATGATATTCATATTCTGGATCGCCTGACCTGCTGCTCCTTTCACCAGATTATCTATAACCGACAGAATCACTACGGTATCACCACCCCGTGGACGATGAACGGAAATACGGCACTGATTGCAGGATTTGACTGAACGGGTCTCCGGATGACTGCCAGCAGGCAAAACATCAACAAAAGGTTCATGACTGAACCTGTTTTCATACATCCCCTGAAGATCAATGGAATGATCATTTACCGAAACATACGACGTTGCATGAATCCCCCTTATCATTGGAACAAGGTGAGGCACAAAAACCAGCTCGCCTTTGAAGCATTGAACTCCCTCCAGAGGCATTCTCCCTAAGCCCTGCCTGATTTCCGGCAGATGTCTGTGACCTGGCACACCGTATGCCTTGAATGACTCAGAAACTTCGCACAACAAACTGGCCACTTTGGCTTCGCGACCAGCGCCACTGACTCCGGACTTGGCATCTATAATGACATTGCCTTCTACCAGGCCGTTTTCCATCAGCGGCAACAGACCCAGTTGCGCAGCAGTCGGATAACAACCCGGATTGGCCACCAGCTGTGCAGATTTAATGGACTCCCGGTTCATTTCTGGCAAACCATAAACCGCCTCTGCCAGCAAATCAGGACAGGCATGATCAATACCGTACCATTGCTTCCAGTCACTGGCACTGGCCAGACGAAAATCAGCGGCCAAATCCACTACCTTCACACCTTTGTCCATCAGCTTAGGCACGGAGTTCATGGCAATTCCGTTGGGTGTTGCAAAGAAAACCAGATCGCAAGCAGCCAGGACATCATCATCAGGCTGTGAATAGGCCAATTCCATCTTGCCTCGCAGCCCTGGATACAGCCCACTGACAGAGTTACCTGCCTCTTTTCTTGAAGTAATCACCGTAACTTCGACGTCGGGATGAACCGCGAGAAGACGCAGCAATTCTGCCCCGGTATAACCGGTACCACCAACAATGCCTGCCTTGATCATGGATACGATGCCCCAAATAGAATACTTATTTAAAAAATAAGAATAATTATTTATACAAAGTCTTTCAAGACTCGCTTCGGAAATATTCTCTCTCAAACGTGGTGCCATTCACCCGGAACTTCAAAAAATATCTGAGAATCCTCTCAGACATCTTATGCCCCTTCAGAACGGCAAATCACTTTAGCAGCCGGGTTTCAGCAAAACAACGCTCAGCACACGGCAAGCAATGTCTACAATGACCATGAGCCCGCTCAGCTGTGCAACTTGATATCGAAACCTGGACTCTTTTCCGCTACTCTCTGTTCGTAACTCTCCGTTCGTCATTAGTACTCAACACTCAAGGATCCTGTGAATGCTCTGGGTTAAAGCCTTTCATATTATTGCGATGGTCTGCTGGTTTGCGGCCCTTTTCTACCTGCCAAGACTCTTTGTTTATCATGCCATGAGCGAAGATCAGGTCAGCAATGAACGATTCAAGATCATGGAGCGTAAGCTGTATCGAGGCATTGCCCTGCCATCCATGGTCGCCACTCTGGTGCTGGGTATCTGGTTACTCCGTTACAACCCGTCCTATTATATGAGCAGTGGCTGGATGCACGCCAAACTGGCACTGGTGGTTCTGCTCATTGGCTATCACCACATGTGTGGCGCGTTCCTAAAAAAATTTGCCAATAATGCCAACACTAAATCAGACAAGTTCTACCGTATTTTTAATGAAGTGCCGGTTCTGTTCCTGATAGGAATTGTCATTCTGGTTGTTGTCCGCCCTTTCTGAAGGTAAACGACTTGCGTTTCCTGAATACCTGCCGATAAGACGCCCTGAGTGGAGACACCCTGAACAGGTGTTTCCCAGAGCTCAGGGGATCGTGTGATGAAGCGCAAAGATTATAAAATTATTTTTGAAGGACAGATTCTGCCTGACTTTTCCGAAGCTGAAGTCAGAAATAATCTGGCTCGACTCTTCAATGCCGATGCCCAGCGCATTGACCGTCTATTTTCAGGCAAACCCTATGCGGTTCGAAAACCTGTCACCAAGAAGGAAGCCCGCAAATACGAAGAAGCCATTAAAAAGGCCGGCGGACAATGTCAGATTATGTCCCTGGATGGCTCGAAAAAATTGCCTCCCACTGAAGAGAACCACTCATCTATCTTTACTGAAACGCCGTTATCAGGAAGCCCCAGACAAAATAGCAATGAGCCATTGCGGCTGTTAAGACGCATCGGACGAAGCCGTTATCTGGCAATGAGCTGGCTGGTGGTGGCTATAGAAGCGATTGCCATTCTGCTGCCTGATTATTTACCGATGCTGATCGGCGCAGCCCTGACCATTCAACAGACTGTGTCAATGGCCCTGGGCATTCACATTCTGGCCATCATGCTCACACTTTATCTGGTCATCACCCGACTTCATGATATGGATCGGAGCGGCTGGCTGTCGCTATTTCTTGTCATTCCCGTCGTCAACATCCTTTTCCTCTTCTGGCTCAGTATTGGCGCAGGCACAAAAGAAAAAAACAACTACGGAGAGCCTCCTCTACCCCCCACCAACCTGACACGTGCACTGGGCATTTATGTTCCCATGTCTTTGATACTTATTGGTGTCGCGGGCGCTTATCTCTATCAGGAACAACTGGTAGCGTGGATTCAGATGTTGCCCGAAGTCACCTCGGAATGGACAGGCCTTGAGTATCGCGGATAAAAGGCTAAATTACCTTTGTATCCCGAGCAGGTTTTTACGATAGGGTTTGCCTCTCTGCGGACAACCGCCCGTCGAGACTGTAAAAATTCAATAGAAGCATTGAAAAACAGCATCTGAATACGCATCTTTACGCAGTCCACTGACTTGCTTCAGTGGTTATAATCCTAACTTTTATAATGTCGTCCGTATTCTGACCGGATGTTCGTCTGGTGAATTGCAAGTTATCTCTATTCACTCCCGGTTTTCGAACATCAAACCAACGGGCCACCATGACGCAAACACTTCAGTATTGCACTCAGCGTGCTTCAGTGCGCAGAGTGCAATACTGTTGGTAAATACCCCTTCAGGAGGTGACCGGAGTCAATCGGTCGACCTCTCATTGCCCGTATCCTGTTAGGTACTTTTTCAATGAGCAAAGATAGCATTCTAGTCATCAACTGCGGCAGCTCATCCCTCAAATTCGCAGTGATCAACCCGACAACGGAAGAAGAGAAAATCAACGGCATCGCTGAACGCCTGGACAGCAGCGAAGCGGTTCTGCGCTGGAAAATCAACGGAGTAAAAGGCTCTCAGGCGCTGGGATTGGCTGCACACGAAGCAGCTCTGGAAGCCCTTATTGGCCTTCTGCGTGAAGAAGGTCTGATTGAAGGCATCTCCGCCATTGGTCACCGTGTTGTTCACGGTGGTGAGAAGTTCTCTCAGTCCTGCCTGGTGACCGATGAAGTTCTGCAAGCCATTGAAGACGGCATAAAGCTGGCCCCTCTGCATAGCCCGGCCAATCTGGCGGGTATTCGTGCTGCTCAGAAAATTTTCCCGGGCATGCCCAATGTTGTTGTTTTTGATACTGCATTCCACCAAACCATGCCAGCAGAGGCTTACCTCTACCCGATCCCATACAATCTTTACAAAGAACACGGTGTTCGTCGCTACGGTTTCCACGGGACCAGCTACCGCTATGTCGGTCAGGCTGCTGCCGATATGCTGGGTCTGGACATCAACGACAGCAATCTGGTAGTGGCTCATCTGGGTAACGGCGCTTCTGCCTGCGCGATCAAGAATGGTAAGTCAATTGATACCACCATGGGCCTGACACCTCTGGAAGGTTTGGTTATGGGCACTCGTTCCGGTGATGTTGATCCTAACCTGTTCAACTTCCTCAATAAAACTCTGGGCTATACCCTTGAGGAAGCCACCGACCTCCTGAATAAGAAGAGCGGCCTGTTGGGTCTGTCTGAAATGGACAGCGACTGTCGTGTTATTGAAGACGCTGCAGCTGAAGGTAATGAGCGTGCCCAACTGACTCTGGATGTTTTCTGCCACGTTCTGGCTGAGAAAGTAGCTGGTTTTGCTGCGGCCATGGGTAAGATTGATGCCCTGGTATTCACCGGCGGTATCGGAGAGAACTCCAGTGTCATTCGCAAGAACGTCATTGAACGTCTGAGCATTTTCGGCTTCGAGGTAGATGAAAAGCTCAATGATGAAACTTTCCGGGGCAAGAGCGGTGTAATTACTCAGGAGGGATCTACGGTTGCAATGGTAGTTACCACCAACGAAGAGCTGATGATTTCCCGTGACACTCAGGCCCTGATCGCCTGATTCAGCCTGGGGTCTGTTTTAAGGCCCCATGTTTGACTTGTTTGCAAACATTTCCGGAGCTGCATTATGCGTACGTTTTTTCTGGCCCCCACCCGCTATGGAGTCGGCCTGACTTCAGTCTCTCTGGGTCTGGTGCGGGCACTGGACACCCTTGGCCTGAGGGTAAAATTCTTCAAACCTATTGCCCAGCTGCACACGACGGACAAAGGACCTGAGCGTTCTACACGACTGGCTCAGCGTATTATGGACCATGAGCCACCAACACCGATTACCACCCAAAAGGTTGAAAACTTGCTGGGAGACAATAAGGGTGATGAGATTATGGAAGAGATTGTCGCTCTGTTCGACGATGCTTCCGAAGGCGCTGAAGTCGTCGTGGTTGAAGGCCTGGTTCCTACCCGTGACATGCCTTATGCCAACCGCCTTAACAGCGATATGGCCAGAACACTGAACGCCGACATAATTTTGGTTTCAGAACCCGGCAAGGATTCTCTGGAAGATGTTGCAGACAAACTGGAAATTGCCGCCGACAGCTTCGGTGGCATCAAAAACCCCAATGTCATCGGTTATATCCTGAACAAGCTGGACAAAGAGCTGGTTGAACAACTGACTGAAGATCATCAATTCAGACCCTTGCCCGAGTTCTCTCGCAAGAATTTCCTGCCTCTGGGCTACATCAGCTATAACCCTCAACTGAGCTCACATCGTACTCTGGATATTGCCCGCCACCTGGGTTGTGAAGTCATTAACGAAGGTGACATTGCCCAGCGTCGTGTCAATTCCTACACGCTAAGTGCCAGAACTCCCAGCAACATGATTCATCACCTGAAGCCCGGTAATTTGATCATTACTGCCGGCGACCGTGATGACATCGTTCTGGCGACCTCAATGGCAGCCTCCAACGGTGTTCCCTTGCCCGGACTGTTACTCACCAGTGGTATCAGAATGTCCAGCGCTGTCCGGGAACTCTGCACCAAAGCCTTTTCTACAGGCTTGCCGGTCCTGATGACTGAGGATGATTCCTATACGACTGCTACCCGTCTGGACCGCATGAGTGATGAGTTACCTTTGGACGACATGGAACGTATTGAAAAGGTGATGAACACCATTGCAGAGAATCTTAATAACAGTTGGTTCAAGCAGCACTGCGGAAGCCTGACAGAGCGTCGCCTGTCACCTCCAGCATTCCGCTACAGTCTGGTGCAACAGGCAAAAGCCGCACGTAAACGCATCGTTCTGCCAGAGGGCGATGAACCAAGAACCATCCAGGCTGCCATCATCTGTCAGGAGCGTGGCATTGCCGAGTGTATCCTGCTGGGTAACCGTGAAGTCATTGAACAGGTTGCTCGTGATAACGGTTTTGATCTGCCGGAAGGGCTGATTATTATGGACCCCAGGAGTATCAGCCAACGTTACATTGAGCCCATGGTCGAACTGCGCAAGCATAAAGGTCTGAATGCCCCTATGGCAGAAGCTCAGCTGGAAGATACGGTGGTTCTGGGCACCATGATGCTGGCTATGGACGAGGTGGATGGACTGGTTTCCGGCGCCGTCCACACTACTGCCAATACCATCCGCCCGGCTTTTCAGCTGATTAAACCGAAAAAAGACGCCGGAGGACTTGTATCTTCCGTCTTTTTCATGCTGCTGCCCGACCAGGTTCTGGTATACGGCGACTGTGCCGTTAATCCAAACCCTGACGCAGAAGCTCTGGCTAACATTGCCATTCAGAGTGCCGACTCTGCCAAGGCCTTTGGTATTGAGCCACGCATCGCGATGATCAGCTACTCCACAGGCTCTTCAGGTATCGGCGCAGACGTTGAACGTGTTCGCAATGCCACCCAGCTGGTACGCGAGAAGCGCCCGGATCTGGTCGTTGATGGCCCGTTACAATATGACGCAGCGTCTGTAGAATCTGTTGCCAAGAGCAAGGCGCCCGATTCAGACGTTGCTGGTCGTGCAACTGTCTTCGTGTTTCCTGATCTCAATACAGGTAATACCACGTACAAGGCTGTGCAGCGCAGCGCCAACGTCATCAGCGTGGGCCCAATGCTACAGGGCCTGAACAAGCCGGTGAATGACCTGTCCCGCGGCGCTCTGGTGGACGATATTGTCTACACAATTGCTCTCACCGCCATTCAGGCTGCCGCCAAAAAAGCCTGATTCTGCCATTGATCGGGAGAGTCAAAATGTCTCTCCCATCTTATGTTCAGATCCAACATTTCATCTCATCGTCGTATTTTCATTCAGCCTTCGTCATTATTACTCTGGTCAAAACCTTTTGACTCCCGGCAACGCGAAGTAACACATAACTGTCACACTTCTTGCATACCATTTAGATGAATATTCATTCAAGTAAGGAGACAAAATGTCGACATTGGATCATTACGCCCTGGAGAAAATAACGAAAGTAGAGAAATTAACAATGAAACTTCATCTTAATACAGAGTCAACCGTCACTTGCAGCAGCTGCGGACATTCCGAAACTGAAACCATGCCACTGGACGCCTGCGTCTACCTCTATGAATGCAGAAGCTGTAAAAACCTGATGACTCCACAAAGAGGTGACTGCTGTATCTTCTGTTCTCGCGGCACTCACCCCTGCCCGACCAGCCAGAAAGAAAGCAGAAGCTATCGAGTGATCCGCAAGCAAGAGCAAGCAGCTCTGGAATCCTCACACTATGAGAAAAACCAATCAATGGCAGGATGACCTGTCTGCCGACCCAAGAACGAGCCAGTGAAACCGACAACTCATTTCAGAACAGCGTCGGTATACTGGCTTTTAAATATTCATTGGTGTTTGGGATCCGGTATCAGATTTATCTCTACCCGTCTGTTCAGCGCACGCCCCTGCATGGTGCTGTTATCACCAATAGGATTTGAGGCACCCGCACCAGAGTATGTAATGCGGGATCCGGCAACCCCCTGGTACATCAGATAGTCTGCCACACTTCTGGCCCGATCCTCAGAGAGAGGTCGATTAATTTTGTCTCCACCGGTGCTGTCGGTATAGCCAACGACTTCGACCAGGTTCTTATCGAACTCCTTGACGACCTTGGCAACAGAACCCAGAACAGGGTAGAAACTGGACTTGATCGCTGACTTATTGGTATCAAACGTGATGTTAGAGGGCATGATTAACTTGAGGTTATCTCCATCCCGTTGCACCTGAACACCGGTTCCTTCCAGCTCTTTTCTGAGCGCTGCTTCCTGCCTGTCCGTGTAATAACCGTAACCGGCTCCGGCCGCACCACCAATTGCAGCGCCCTCCAGAGCTCCCTCGCCACCACCAATCAAACCACCAATAACAGCACCGGTAACAGCACCAATGCCACCGTATGCGGTGGTTTTGTTGACTTCCTTCTCACCGGTGTAAGGGTTAGTCGTATGACAACCCGCCACGATTGCAGCGACGGCAACGACCAAAGACATTCTTTTTAGCTGCATCATCATGTTCACTTCTCCTAGCCGCGAATAATGCTGTTTTCCCGGATTTCTTCGCCAATACAGGTATCCGGACCATGACCTGTAACCACAGTGGTCACTTCATCCAAAGTGTACAGACGATCACGAATGGACTTCTCTATTGCCTTGAAGTCTCCACCCCAGAGATCCGTTCTACCGATTGAACGACGGAACAGTGTGTCTCCGGCGATCAATAGATTCTCTTTATCAAAGTGAAAACACATGGAACCCGGGGTATGTCCGGGCGTATGCATCGCCACTCCCCCACAACAAGGCAGCTCCTGATCATCATTCAGCCAGTAATCAGGATCTGGAACAGGGTTATAAGGCACACCAAACATACGACACTGTGTTTCGAGATTATCCCAGAGGAATTTATCTTCTTTGTGAAGATGAATAGGGGCACCGGTCTTTTTCTTGATTTCGCCACTGGCCAGGAAATGATCCAAATGAGCATGAGTATGAATCAACGCTACTGATTTTAGTCCGTGAGTCTCCAACTTGGCAAGGATGAGATCAGGATCACCACCAGGGTCGATCACGATGGCTTTTTTGGTGATGGGGTCACCAATGATGGTGCAGTTACACTGCAAAGGCCCCACAGGAAATGTCTCTTTTATCAGTGATGGATTCCGCTCGGTCATGCTAATCGCCCCAAAACTCATGACCGAACATTCTAAAACAGAGTGTGGGTAATGTGCATTATCTGTTTAATCCTTTGACAGAGACACGATAATGCCCCTGTCGCACTCATTCACTCTCAGGGAAGCTTCAATAATACTTTCATTCGTCCACGACCTTGATTCACAGAAACACTCAGCCGCAGGCTGGCGTGAGCACTTCGCACATTCAGTCTGGTCAATGAACTGCCAATTATCAGCCGCCTCATGGCGACATCATCTGGAAACCCGCCAACAACCGGGTAGGGAAAGCAGGGTTCTCTGTCATAAGAATCCTGATCTTCCTCAAAGTCTTCCAGTAAATCGGGCAAATCAAAACGGAGAGCCATGATTAAACCTCCAGAGGCAGCCATCATTGGAAAGTGCCAGGCCAGGAGCTTGAACGAAGATTCCCCCGCACTTTAATACTGACCATCCTGACCGGATAGCACGTGAAATTGTAGACAAACTCCAGAGATGGCATGAATCTTTTTAGAGCCGACTGGAACAAAATAACCAATTACCAAATTTTACAGCCCTGCCCAGTCCTCAAACACTGATTGTGATTTGGGCTTCGCCCTCTAACGGATGGATTCCACAACCTTACCAATCGCTTTGCACAAGGTATCCAGGTCTTTATCTGAAATGATATAAGGTGGCATCACATAAACCAGCTTACCGAAAGGCCTGACCCATACTCCTTGTTCAGGAAAACGGGGTTGAATTTCAGACATGATTACCGGCTCTTTCAACTCAACCACACCGATGGCCCCCAAAACCCGGACGTTATCCACCGTCTCCAGATCATTACAGGGAGAAAGTCCGTCCCATAATTTTTTCTCTATATTGGCCACCTGACTGACCCACTCACCTGTGGATAAAATATCCATGCTAGCCACACCGGCTGCACAAGCCAGAGGATTAGCCATGAAAGTGGGACCGTGCATGATCGGGCCAGAGGCACAGATAGTCTTACTGACTTCTTCAGTGCACATCACAGCGGATAGCGTCATATAGCCACCGGTCAGGGCCTTACCTACACACATGATGTCCGGGATCACACCAGCGTGTTCGCAGGCAAACATTTTCCCGGTTCGACCAAAACCCGTGGCAATCTCATCATGAATCAGCAAGACTTCATGCTCGTCGCAAAGCGCTCTGACTTTTTTCAGAAAATCGGGGGAGTAGAAGTGCATACCGCCAGCCCCCTGAACGATAGGCTCTATGATAACCGCAGCCACCTGAAGACTCAGGGACTCCAGTTCAGAGCGAAACGTCTCAATGTGGTGGTCTTCCAATATCTCATAAAAGCCACAGCCGGGCCGGGGTACAAAATGATGTTCAGGAAGAATACCGGTAAACAAATGATGCATACCATTGTCAGGATCACACACAGCCATACCGCCGGTCGTATCGCCAAAGTAACCGCCTTTGAATGTCAGCAGCTTGTTCTTGTGAATCTCGCCTTTGCACTGCCAATACTGCATAGCCATCTTGATGGCTACTTCTATGGCGACAGATCCTGAATCTGCAAAAAACACAGTTTTGATCGGTTCGGGCGTAAGGGCAACCAGTCTGCGAGACAGTTCAATGGCGGGTTTGTGGGTCAGTCCACCGAACATGACATGGGACATTGAATCGACCTGATCCTTAATGGCTTGATTCATAACCGGATGGTTATAGCCATGGACCATACTCCACCAGGACGACATTCCATCAATCACTTCCCGGCCATCACTCAAGAGAAGCCTGACCCCTGAGGCACTTTCAACAGCAAACAGTTCATACTGGCTGGGCGTTGTCCCGTAAGGGTGCCAGATATGCCGGGCATCAAACTCAAGATCAGACTGTGTGATGGTACGATCCACAATGGGCTCCAACGTCTTCAAATATTCAGAAAACTACGAATAATATGCCAATTCAACACAACAATTCACCGATAACGGCCCAACACAAACCATTTCACAGAATTTGACTGAACACTGAATCGCCTCGAGAAATGAGTTACAATTCCCAACTAACTCATTATTTTTCTTCATCCACTTTTCTCAAACCAAAGTAGAACCAGAACCCAATGACCGCACTGTTCGTCAATCAACTTACCACTCTTGATTTCAGTTACCTTTCTCCGGAGCGCGGGGTTGTAGGGGAAACCTGGCTGGTCGATGTCGTGCTCCGGGGCGATCTGGATGAACAAGGTATGGTCTTTGACTTTGGTCACGTCAAAAAGCAGATCAAGGCCTCTCTGGACATTCTTGCCGACCACCGTCTACTGATACCGGCTTCTAACGAGGCAATAGCCGTCAAAACAGAAAATAAGGAACACCTTTCTGTCAAAATGCAGACCAGTACCGGTGACGTCATCGAATGCAAGGCTCCCGCCCCTGCCATTTTACTGGTCGATACTCAGGAAATAACACCCGAAGCCTTGATCCCCTATCTGGAAAAAACCCTGCTGGATGAACTGCCGGACAACGTCAGTGATGTTGAACTGCACATTTATCCGGAACAGTTTTCCGGTGCTTTCTACCACTACAGCCACGGTCTGAAAAAGCATCTCGGTGATTGCCAGCGAATTGCACACGGACATCGCTCTCCTATCCATATCTATCTGGACGGCAAGCGCGACCCGACTCTGGAAGCAGACTGGGCCGAAACCTGGAAAGATATCTACATTGCCACCCGTGAAGATCTGCTGGAGAAAGTGACCATAGGCAAGCGGGATCACCTTCGCTTTGGCTACACCTCCGACCAGGGTTACTTCGAGCTGACACTGGCAGAAGATCACTGCTACCTGATTGATACTGACAGCACCGTGGAGCTTCTGGCAGAGCATATCGCCTCCACACTAAAAACCCGTCACCCGGACCACTCAGTCCGGGTGGTAGCCTTTGAAGGATTTAACAAAGGGGCTGTAGCAGAGAAGTGAACCCCTCTGCCCTGTCAGTCTTTGACGGGGCTGATTCAGGCTTTGAGCCTTAATTTCCTTAGTTCCGGCTAGAATTAAGTCTGTCGACATACAGAAACGGATTTCTTATGGCCATCGAAGACATCAATAACCGCCCCACTCCCCCTTCTGCCCCCCGACAAGATCCAGAGTTGGGCCTTTCAGCTCAGCAACAGGTCGAAGAAGAAGTAAAACTCACTTTTAAAGACCTGAAAAGCCACATGGAAGAGATGCTGCAATTCAATTACACCATCATCCATGAACTACTGGGGCAGATTGCGGCTATCAGCCCCTATCGGGCTGACATGACTCAGGGTAAGCAACCAGAAGTAGCGTTGATAGAAGCTTCTGACGCCGTCAGAGCAACCCCCGTTGCACCCGTGGGAGAAGCCAGCGCTGCTGCCTATCTGGCTGGCCTTCAACACATTGAAGGCATGATGGGAAACCACGATATCAAGCTTCAGGCAATGCTGGACAAGCTGGCTCTGTCGCGCTCTGGCAGAAAAACCGACCTGGAGAATCAGGGGTTGGAGTTTGAGCGCCTGAAATCCATTATCATTCAGGCAGAAGGCAGAATGAATCAAATATTGAGCCAGATGCCAGAAACCCTGCCTGAACACCCGGGCCTTGTGTTGAAGGACATGCTGCCAGAGGTCATCGAAAAACTGCAACAATACGATGGCAGCTTTCGGGAAGCGCTCACTAAAGTGCGTGAAGAAATTCTCAGGGTCAGCTCACATCAGTAACAACCGATGACAACCTCACCGGGCTCTGGACAGATAACCCCCGAGCGTAGGTAATCATAACCCTACGGAGCCTGTTTAGCCCCATGGTACAATCATACTCATTTTCCTGCTGATAGGTCTGAGACATGACGACGTTTTATCTGAAGGCAAAAGAGATCTTCACTGAAGAAGGCATTCTTCAGGACAGTTTTCTGAAAATTGCAGACGGTCTTATCGCGGCTATCGACTGTGTGCCTGAAAAAAACGCGGACATTTTGGATCTGGGAGACAGTCGTATTGTTCCGGGGTTCATTGATCTCCATATTCATGGCTGTGGCGGATTTGACGTCATGGACGCCAGCTACGAAGCCATTAACTCCATCTCAAAAACCATTGCGGCCAAGGGCGTCGTCGGCTTCCTTGCCACCACGGTAACCGATACCTGGGAAAGAAACCTTGCAGCCCTTGGCAACGTTGAGCATTGCATCAGGCAGGGTGTTGATGGTGCAGAAGTACTGGGTTCCTACAGCGAAGCCATATTCTTTTCCGAACGTTTCAAAGGCGCCCATGAAAGCAGCTACTTCCTGACCCCCACCAAAGAGAGACTAAACGAGATGCTGGAAGCATCAGGTGGCACCCTCCGCTCACTGGCGCTGGCCCCTGAAGTTGAGGGCGGTATTGAAGCTGTTGAATACCTGACCAGCAAGAATGTCCGCGTCATGATTGGACACACAGGCGCTACTTACGATGTCTGCAAGAAAGCCTTCGCAGCCGGTGCCGTTGGTGGCGTTCATATTTTTAACCAGATGCTCGGCTTGCATCATCGTCAACCCGGAACTGCCGGTGCCGTTTTGCACCACCGGGATATCTATGCAGAATTGATTGCTGACGGTGTCCATGTTGACCCCGTTGTCATGGATCTGGTCTATCGCCTCAAAGGGGTTGATAAAACCGTTTTGATCACAGACTGCATGTGCGCAGGTGGTCTCAGCGACGGTGAATACCAGCTGGGACAATTGACAGTTCATGTCAAGGATGGCGTTGCCAGAACCGAATCGGGTGCTTTGGCAGGAAGCACCCTGACACTCAACCGCGCCGTTGCCAATATGATCGAAAAGGTGGATGTAGAACCCCTGAGCGCAGTGCACATGGCGTCTCTGACACCAGCGACCCTGCTTGGCCTGCATGAAGAACTGGGGAGCATCAAAGTCGGTAAGCGTGCATCCGTAGCGGTTTTAAACAGAAGCCACGAAGTCCTGATGACGTTTGTCGATGGCAAACAGGTTTTCAGCCTGTATTGACGTCCTGTTCAGTAAGCCGCCGTATAAGGCAACCTCACGATTGACGCTCTTCTCTGGGTGTCAGGTCAAAATGGTTTTTATACGCCGTACTAAAGTGTGAAGCATTGCAGAAACCACAGGCGATGCCCACCTCCAGAACCGACCTGTCACTCTCCCTGAGCAGCTTTCTGGCATGCTCAAGCCTGAGCTTCAGATAGTATCTGGAAGGCACCGTACCCAGATATTTGCGAAACAAACGTTCTAGCTGTCTGCGAGAAATACCCACCAGAGAAGCCAGTTCGTCGGTGCCCAGAGGCTCTTCTATGTTAGAAGCCATCAACTGTGTTGCTTCCTCAATCTGTGGCTGTTGCCTTCTGACGGGAGTTGTTGCAAAAGAAGAAGTCACCGGCTCACCGAGACGATCCCTGACCAACAATTCCGAGACACTGGCCGCAAGATCAACTCCCCGCTCTCGAGCAACCAGAGAGAGCATCATATCCATAGCGGCTGTGCCTGCACCACAGGTCATCCTGTTTCGGTCCAATTCAAAAGCTGTCTGGCTCAACTCCACTTGGGGATAGAGTGCCTGAAGAGCGTCGGCAGCCCCTTCCAGTCGAGCCCGATAACCACTGAGAAGGCCCGCACTCGCCAGCAGGTTGGCACCTTTACCAATCCCTCCCAAAACAGAAATTCCGGACAATGAGGCATAAGGAATATCGACGCCTGTTTCTGAAGCGACCAGAATCACCACATCCATAAACTCCGGCGCCGACTGAGAGGGCTCAAGTGAAAGACCCACGTTACTCCTGACAGATGATTCCGCAATGACAGTAGTTTCATAAACCCTCTGCCCGGTCACCAGATTGACGGCTCTCAGCACTTCCAGAGCTGAAGATAAACCCAGCAATGAGAAGCCAGGATATAAAAGAAAACCCACCTTGCAAGGCTTGCTCACCCACCCCCCCTCTCTGCGCTGCCATCTCCGGAACCGAAAAAACAATGATTATTCATAGTGAAAAAATACTCGAAAAGCACGCTTGATCATACGTTTAAAGACAAAATCAAGACTCTTAAAACGCATGATAACAACTAAAGGCTCCTTCTTTTAATACCCAATGAACGTTGTTGCCCTGCTCAGGGCTGTGCCAGTCAACGTCCCAAAACGTAAATACTGAACAAGGGTGAATGAAGCTCATCTTTCCAGGGCATTCCATCTTCCGGTTTCCCCAAAGGCTGATGAAACCCCAGCACGCTTAAACCCGATTGAGAAAATACTAAACGGTAGTCCTCATCAGTCCAGAAGAAATCTTCAAAGACCACCTCAGAGTCTGCCACAGAGCATTTAACGCGACAGCCACTGGTAAGCGTCCTGTTTTCGGGGAAATTATTATTGACCATCAACCAATTTCCATGGAACTTTCGTTCTGAACTCACAGTAACCACCACTACACCATCTGGTTTCAACACCCTTTTCACTTCGCGGATAACCGCCTTCATCTCAGATAAAGAAGCTATTTCAACCAGGACATAAGACAGCATCACCAGATCATAAGACGCATCAGGACGGGGGATAGCAGCAGAATTAATGCGGGTAAATGCGGTGTTCTTATGGTCGTGCAAAGCCACGCAGAGCATATTGGCTGAAATGTCCATACCCTCTACATTCAACCCGGCACGTTTTAATAGCGGAATCATCGATCCTGCACCGCAGCCGTAGTCCAGTGTCCGAGCTCCCGGTTTGACGTATTTAGCCAACAGT
The DNA here is from genome assembly GCF_024606325.1 of Endozoicomonas sp. ONNA1. NCBI lineage: Bacteria > Pseudomonadati > Pseudomonadota > Gammaproteobacteria > Oceanospirillales > Endozoicomonadaceae > Endozoicomonas > Endozoicomonas sp. ONNA1. The sequence continues at coordinate 10,916 of NZ_JAHHPN010000922.1, read as the reverse complement.
CCGGGCAGGTCTCTCTGAATCATAAATCCCAGGTGATTTTTTTCCTTGGCATACCCCCAAGCTTTTTCTTCTGTGTATTCCATAAGCTGATATCACTGTGAAGCGAACTTAAGGATGAAAAATAGCAGAACGCTTCAGAAAAAATTTTCTCAGTAAAACGGTTCTCAGAGAAAACTCCGGGTCGCCTGGTGTAAACTCTTTGCTCCGGCTTTGATCTATAGTTGGGAGTCAAACAGCTAAATCAGCCATGATCGAAAGCAGCGCTTGTCACTCGATACTGTGTTGAAGAGCGCTCACTATAAAAAAACCATGTGCCCCGAGGACAAAAAATGACCGAATACTCCGTTAACAGAGCGACCTTCGACGACGTCATGGTGCCTAACTATGCACCACAGGCGATCATCCCCGTTCGCGGAAAAGGTTCTCGAGTCTGGGATCAGGAAGGCCGTGAATACGTCGATTTCGCAGGAGGTATTGCTGTTAATGCCCTCGGCCACTGCCACCCTCAACTGGTCAGGGCCCTCAAGGCACAGAGTGACAAACTCTGGCATCTGAGTAATGTCTATACCAACGAGCCTGCTCTGGCTCTGGCCCAACGCCTGACCGAGATCTCCTTTGCCGAAAAAGTCTTCTTCTGTAACTCAGGTACAGAAGCCAACGAAGCTGCTTTCAAACTGGCCAGGAAGTATTCTTTTGATCATGTTGGCCCCGAAAAACATGAGATCATATCCTTCAAAAGCTCCTTCCACGGTCGCAGTCTGTTTGCCGTAACAGTGGGTGGTCAGCCGAGTTACTGTGAAGGTTACGCACCAGTTCCGGGCGGTGTGACTCACCTGCCTTACAATGACCTGGATGCCCTGAAAGCGGCAATTTCCGGGAAGACCTGTGCAGTCGTTCTGGAACCCATCCAGGGTGAAGGTGGCGTGATTCCGGCAGATCCTGAGTTCCTGAAGGGCGTTAGGGCACTGTGTGATGAATACAAAGCCCTGATGGTTTTGGATGAAGTGCAAACCGGTGTAGGCCGTACCGGTGAGTTTTATGCCTACATGTCCACCGGCGTCATCCCAGACATTCTGACCACAGCCAAATCCCTCGGCGGCGGCTTCCCGGTGGGCGCCATGCTAACCACCGACGAAGTCGCCAAAAGCTTTGGCTTTGGCAGCCACGGCAGCACCTATGGGGGGAACCCACTGGCCTGCGCAGTGGCTCTCGAAGCCATCAACCTGATCCACAACGATCAGGTTCTGGCCAATGTCAGCAGTAAGCATGAACTGTTCCGAAGTGAGCTGGAACGCATTAACCAAACTTTTGGCATCTTTAAGGAAGTTCGTGGCAAAGGCATGCTGATTGGTGCCGAGCTGATCGAAGACTGGCACGGTAAAGGCAAGGATTTTCTCGCGGCCGCTGCAGAAGAAGGTCTGATGATGCTGGTAGCTGGCCCCAATGTTCTCAGAATGGCACCGTCACTGATCATTCCGGACGAAGATATCCGTGAGGGTATGGCAGCTCTGGAACGGGCAGTGGCCAAGGTAGTCAATCCATAATGAATGACTGCACCGGCCTCGTGTTACTGGCCGGTGTCACAACCCCAAACTGTCCGTATCAGAATACTTCCTGTCGCAAAATCAAGAGCGATCATGCTCGTCAGTTCGTATACTGAAACAGCTGCAGGCTCAGAAACAGCCTTGAGCTCAGAAAAAATAGCCAAACCAAAACAAATATCAGAAGGGAATGCCGGTTTATAGTGCGTTCCAACAAAAACCATCTTTGAAAAAATGGTGTTTCATGTCCGACCTTCTTGCCCCGCTCCAATCCCAGTTAACCCGTCTGGACAACCTTCAGGCCGAAATGCTTGAGCACACCATTGAACTGGCTGAAATCAACTCCGGTAGTCTCAATGCCACAGGGGTTAACCAGGTCATGGAGCGGCTCAGACGGATGACAGCATCCCTGGGTGGAGAACAAGAAGTCATTGATCTGGCACCTTATGAAGTAATTAACGATCAGGGAGAATTGGTTCAACACGAGTTAGGCAAGGCTTTGAGAGTCCGCAAACGCCCCGAGGCTCCGCTTAAGGTTTTACTGTGCGGCCATATGGACACTGTATTCCCCAAAGACAGCTCTTTCCAAAAGGTTGTCCAACTTGATGAAGATACCATCAATGGTCCGGGTGTCACCGACTTGAAAGGCGGCATCATTGTGATGCTGAATGCGCTTAAAATACTGGAAGCAAGCCCCTGGGCAGATCAAATCGGCTGGGAAATCCTGTTCAACCCCGATGAAGAAATTGGCTCACCGGGTTCTGCCGCCTTGATAAAAGACGCCGCCAGCCGTGTAGACCTTGGCATGATTTACGAGCCTTGCTTCCCTGATGGCAGCTTCGCTGGTCAACGCAAGGGCAGCGGAAACTTTACCGCCGTCTGTTATGGCAAAGCGGCTCATGCTGGCAGGGAACATCATCTGGGAAGAAATGCTATACGTGCTCTGTGCGACTTTGTCTCTGCCATGGACGACCTGAATGGCAAACGTGAAGGTGTCACGTTTAATCCCGGCTATATTCACGGTGGCGGCCCAACCAATATTGTTCCGGACAAATGCATAAGCCGTTTCAATATTCGCCTTGAGAAACCGGAAGATGAAGACTGGTGCCTGCGGGAACTGCAAATGATCGTGAATGAGATCAGCAGTCGCAATGGCATCCGTCTGGAGCTCCACGGCGGCTTCAGCAGAAAACCCAAACTACTCTCCCCTGCCAACCAGCAACTGTTAGAGCTGGCCAGACAGTGTGGTCATGCACTGGGACTGACCATTGATGTAAAACCCACCGGCGGCTGCTGTGATGGCAATAACCTGGCCTCAGCAGGCATTCCCAATATCGATACTCTGGGCGTTCAGGGTGGACATATTCACAGTGAACAGGAGTACCTGAAAATCAGCAGTCTGGTGCCCAGGGCCAAATTGAGTGCGGCCCTACTGCTTACACTGGCCCGCAATGAAGCTCTGGGTAGCGGAAACGCCTGGCTGAAGAGCAAAGAGGCGCGGCAATGAAAGTCGTCAGACCTATAGAATATCGAGACCTTAGTGCCCTGGAAGCACTCGCCAGCAGTGCCCGAGACTCAATGACGACCCTGCCTGCAAACCGTGATCATCTGGCAGAACTGATTTGCAAAACCCACGACTCACTCAGTCAAAACGTCGAGAGTGCCCGAGAAGAGAGCTACCACTTTGTACTGGAAGATCTGGACAGCGGTGAGATTCTTGGCATATCCGGCATTATTGCCACAGTGGGCCTTTCTGTTCCTTTCTATAACTTTCGTGTTGATGAAGACGTTCATGCATCCGAAACCTTAAATACCATTAACCGGATGACCGTCTTAAAGCTCTGTCAGGATTACACAGGCTACTCCAGCCTCTGCACTCTCTTCATCTCTCAAAAACACGACAGCTGGTCTAACCTTCAGTTGCTGAGCCGGGCGAGACTGCTGTTCATGGCGGAACATCGTGATCGGTTTGCTGACCGTATTCTGGCAGAGATTCAGGGCGTTGTTGATGAAAACAATCGCTCGGCATTCTGGGACAGTCTGGGCAGTCACTTTCTGCCAATGGCCATGTCCAAAGCCAATTATCTGACCGGTCTTCAGGAAAAGAACTTTATTGCTGACCTGATGCCCCGATATCCGATTTACACACGCCTGCTCGCCAAACAGGCAAGAGCGGTGATAGGTGAACCCAGACCTGACCGGGAACCAGTGTTCCACATCCTTGAACGGGAGGGATTCAACTATCAGGGGTATGTAGATATTTTTGATGCCGGCCCCACTCTTGAAGCTGGAACCGACCGGCTAACCACTCTGCGTGACAGTCAGATCTATCAACCTGATCTACACATAAACTCTCCAGAGCCTGAAACAGCTTATACACAAAACAACGATTATCTTGTAGCCAATACATCGACCCGATCTTTTCGATGCATCAGCACAGCTTTCAACCCGCAAGCCCCGGCTCTGACACAGAAAGAAACGGATCTGCTGCAACTGGGTGGCGGAGACCCCGTCAGAGTGGCAGCCAGCTATTAAAAGACTATGGGCTCATAAAGCCAGAGGAAACGGCAATGACAGAAGCCAAAACAAACAAAATCAAAACCCTTCTGGAAGCCATGTGGCAGAATTATCTGGAACTGACCCCCGATGCCCGGACAATCCATGACCTCTTTGCCAGTCAGAATAATGGCATGGTGATCAACGACCACATTGCCCTGCGCACCTATAATCTGGACAAGGTCAATCTCGAAACAGTAGCCCGCCCCTTTCTCGATGCAGGCTATGTTGTCGGCGGCGACTATGCATTTCCAGGCAGAAAACTGGTGGCTAAACATTTCCAGCATCCAGACGACACTCTGCCTAAAGTATTTATTAGTGAGCTGCTGGTTGAGGCACTATCAGGTAAAGCTCAGAAAATTATCCACAGCCTCGTCGACCAGGTGACTGAAGGATCTGTTCTTCTGGATAACTTCTGCTTTTCAGGGCGTCCCTGGACAGTCAGCCTGCAAGACTATGACCTGCTATTACAGGAAAGTGAGTACGCTGCCTGGGTGGCAGCCCTCGGTTACCGCCCCAACCACTTCACTGTCTCCATCAATCACCTGCAATCTCATGATGACATCCATGTCCTGAACCGTATGCTGCAGGATAATGGTTTCATACTGAATGAAAGCGGAGGTCTGGTGAAAGGTTCTCCCGAAGTCCTTCTGGAACAGTCATCCACCATGGCCGGCAAAGTCAGCGTCAGCTTCTCCGATGGTGACCGGGCGATCCCCGGCTGTTTCTATGAGTTTGCCAAGCGCTACTCACTGCCCAATGGTAAGCTCTACCAGGGGTTCGTAGCGGTTTCTGCTGACAAGATTTTTGAAAGTACCGATACCAGGTCAACCCAATGATCTGACTTTGTTCAGTCATTGAGGAAGGCAAAAGTGACAGAACAGTTTTTTCACAAGCTGCTCTTTTCTATCACGATAATCATAAAAAACGACCACTGAGGCCTGACATTTTCTTATGATGTTAATCAGACCCATTACCGAACAGGACCACGACGCACTCTGGCAGATTGCCCGGATGACCGGCGTGGGTTTCTCTTCCCTGCAACCTGATCCCGACATGGTGCAAAAAAAACTCGACTGGGCAGTCAACTCCTTCAGGGCTGAAAAGCCTCTGGAAGAAGCTTACTACCTGTTCGTCATGGAAGACACGAAAACGGAAAAAGTAGTCGGTGTCTGCGGCATTGAGTCCGCAGTAGGCCTGAAAGACCCCTGGTACAACTACAAGGTGAACACTCAGGTACATGCCTCCAGAGAACTGGATGTCTATACCCGCATCAAGACCCTGACGCTTTGCAGTGATTACACCGGTCATTCAGAACTCTGCACTCTGTTCCTGACACCGGAATACCGTAAATCCAGCAATGGACACCTGTTGTCCAAGTGTCGTTTTCTTTTCATGGCTGCTCATGAGCCTCGCTTTGACGATAACATCATTGCCGAGCTTCGTGGCTTCTCTGATGAAGATGGCGAATCTCCCTTCTGGGAAGCTTTGGGCAGACATTTCTTTGCCGTGGACTTTGTCGAAGCTGACCAGCAGGTCTCCCGGGGTAAGTCTTTTATCGCCGAGTTGATGCCACGCAACCCCATCTACAGCAACCTGTTACCCGCAAAAGCCCAAAGTGTCATCGGTCAGACTCATCAGGATACTGTGCCCGCAAGAAAACTACTGGAGAGCGAAGGGTTCCGATACACCGGCTATATCGACATTTTTGATGGCGGTCCGGTGCTGGAAACCCGGCCTAGAGATATCCGGGCAATCAGGGATTCCCGCCGCTACCGGGTCAGGGTTCATGACTTTGTGGATACGGATGAAACGGTCTGGCTAATGGCCAACAGCCATTTCCGCAACTTTCGTTGCATGGCAGGACAACTGTCGTTTGAAGGACTGGAATCCGTCAACATCAGTCAGAAACAGGCTGAAGCCTTGAAGGTGCGAGACGGAGACGAACTCAGAGTCGTGCCACTCTTTAATCCACAACGGAACAATTATCAATAAACAGCCCTGAACACTAATACATTAGGAGTGACATTATGAAAGGTTCTCTATTTATTAAGGGACAATGGCTTCAGGGTGAAGGTCAGACATTCCATTCTCTGAATCCGGCCAGTGGTGAAACCGTCTGGAGTGGATCTGCCGCCCAGCCTTCACAGGTTGACCAGGCCATTTCATCAGCCCGGAAAGCCCAGCCGGGATGGGCTGCACGCTCTCTGGAAGACCGCATTAGTCTGGTGCGTAAGTTTGCCGGGCAGGTTGAACAAAACGCTCACCTGCTGGCCGAGATCATTGCCTTAGAGACGGGTAAACCCTTGTGGGAATCCAAAACCGAAGCTGCGGCCATGAAAGGCAAGATTGAAATTTCTATCAAAGCCTACAGTGAGCGCACCGGAACGACAGAAAACATCATGCCGGGAGCCCGTGCTTTTATACGACATAAACCTCACGGTGTCGTCGCTGTTTTTGGCCCCTACAATTTTCCGGGACACCTGCCCAATGGACACATTGTTCCGGCCCTGCTGGCGGGCAATACGGTTGTCTTCAAACCCAGTGAACTGACCCCGGCTACAGCTGAAGAAACCATCAAACTCTGGGAGCAGGCCGGACTACCGGAAGGCGTATTGAACATGGTTCAGGGCGAGAGAGAGACCGGTATGGCTCTGGCTGGGCACAAAGGCATTGACGGCCTGTTCTTCACCGGCAGCTCGAATACAGGAAGGCTCATCCACCAGCAGTTTGGGGGTCAGCCAGGCAAGATTCTGGCTCTGGAGATGGGTGGCAATAATCCGCTGATCATTACTGAAGTCAAAGATCGAAAAGCGGCGATACACGACACTATACAGTCAGCGTTTATTACTGCGGGTCAGCGGTGTACCTGCTCCAGACGCTTGTTCGTGCCTGCCTCAGAATGGGGTGATACTTTCATTGATCAACTGGTTGAAGCCACAGGCAACATCAAAATAGGCCAATGGAATGATGAAGACCAGCCCTTCATGGGAGCCGTTATCTCAGAAGCGGCTGCGAACAGTATTTTGCAGGCACAGGCACGCCTGCAACAGCTGGGCGGTCAATCATTACTGACGAGCAGAAAATTGAAGGAAGGTACCGGTTTACTGTCTCCCGGCATTATTGATGTTACCGCCATTAAAGAACTACCCGATGAAGAGTACTTCGGCCCTTTGCTACAGGTGCTTCGTTACAACCAGCTCAACGAAGCCATCGAACAAGCCAATAACACTCGTTATGGACTGTCCGCCGGTATTTTCGCTGACAACCGAGAAGACTATGAACAGTTCCTGCACCTGAGTCGAGCCGGAATCGTCAACTGGAACAAGCCCATCACCGGAGCCAGCAGCGCTGCGCCATTTGGTGGTATTGGTGACAGCGGTAACCACCGCCCCAGTGCCTACTTTGCTGCTGACTACTGCGCTTACCCCGTTGCCAGTGTAGAAGCTGAGAGCCTGTCACTACCGGAAAAACTGGCGCCGGGTTTAAAGCTTTAATGAACAGATGCATGCCATCAGGAAGCTGACCGAGATCGGAACAGAAAAAATATGAATAGTACTGTTGAAGCCAATTTTGACGGCCTGGTAGGCCCAACCCATAATTATGCAGGCCTTTCTCTGGGCAATATAGCCTCAACCCGAAGCCAGTCGGCGTCTTCCAACCCGAAACAGGCTGCTCTGCAAGGTCTGGCTAAAATGAAGGCACTGCACGACATGGGTTTAGTACAAGGAGTGCTGGCACCCCATGAAAGACCCGACGTTTATACCCTGCGCAAGCTAGGTTTTAGCGGCAGTGATAGACAGGTTCTTGCCGGGGCCTCAAGACAGGCACCCAAAATTCTTGCAGCATGCAGTTCTGCATCCACCATGTGGACCGCTAATGCCGCTACAGTATCACCCAGCGCCGACACAACGTCTGGCACCGTACATTTCACACCGGCAAACCTGTGCAGTAAGTTTCACCGATCCATTGAGCATGAAATAACAGGCAAAATCCTGAAAGCCGTTTTCTCCAGCGAGGAGCATTTCACTCATCATCCAGCCCTGATTAGCACCTCTCACTTCGGCGATGAGGGCGCGGCCAATCACACCCGTTTCTGTCAGAACTATGGAGACGAAGGTGTTGAGTTTTTTGTTTATGGCCGTTACAGCTTTGATGATGCTCAGCCAGCGCCGACAAAATTTCCGGCTCGCCAAACCCTGGAGGCCTCCCAGGCCATTGCCCGTAACCATCAACTGAATAGCCATCGAACTGTCTTTGCACAGCAAAATCCGGAAGTCATTGATCAGGGAGTTTTTCATAACGATGTCATTGCTGTGGGTAACCGCAATGTACTGTTCTGTCACGAGAAAGCCTTCCTGAATCAGGCGCAGGTTTACAACGACCTGAGAAGTGCTTATAGCCTTGAGCTAAAAAACAGCCGGAATGACTTCTGCATTATTGAGGTGCCTGAAAGTCAGATAAGAGTGGAAACTGCGGTGAAAAGTTACCTGTTCAACAGTCAGCTGCTCAGCACTTCCGATCATGATATGACTATTGTTGTGCCCTCTGAGTGCCAGAGTGATCGACAGGTTTCTTCTTACCTCGAAGGTCTGGTTGCGCGCGAGAACCCCATTAATGACATCAAAGTGTTCGACTTGCGTCAGAGCATGAATAATGGCGGCGGACCTGCCTGTTTGCGTCTGAGAGTAGTCCTGACTCCAGAAGAACTGGCTGCCACCAATCAGGCCTGCCTGATGAACGACACTTTGTATACAACACTCTGCCAATGGGTAGAAAAACATTACCGTGACAGGCTGACTGAAGCCGATCTTGCTGATCCTGAACTTCTGATTGAATCCCGTACAGCACTGGATGAGTTAACCGACATTCTGCAACTGGGCTCAGTCTATCAGTTCCAACAGGTGTGAAGGGCTTGAGCTGATTTTATCTCTGCGAATGATAGAATCAGCTCATCCACTTCATGGGAGAAAAGAATGAGAATAATATCCATTGCTATGCTGGCGCTTGTTTCCATAGTACTTGCAGGCTGCGTAAGCGTTACCGTTCCTCAGGAAAACCCTAAGGTCGCCCCATTATCGATTACCGCTTCTCCCCTGCATCGATTCTCTTTAGCCGATTTTGATGGCTTGATGTTCGAATCCATCACCCCTGAAGAAAAGGACCCGATGTTCCCTAACCGGGAGAATGCTTATCAAACAATAGAATTCGAGATAGCCAAACAGCTGTCAGCGAAAATGAAGATTGATCCTGACCAAATACCCCAGAATTCATTGATTGTCCGCTACGGCATTGCTTCTGATTCCATCGTCTCCGACGCAGAACTGGTTCACTTTTTTGGCACAACGCCGGGACTGGTCACTGAGCCGGGCCAGGAAAAACTGACCATAGCCATTGCCCTGATTAGAGCCAATACCGGAGATGCCCTATGGAAAGGGGTTGCCCAGGGCACAATAGTTCCCGGACTAAGCAATGAGACGCGACTGGCCAGAGCCGAAGCGGCGATTGCCAGAATGTTGAGCAGTTTGAAATGACGCTCCCTGCCTTATCAAAGATGTTGGAGAGTTAAAGCAAACAATCAATTATTCATTCGTAGCTCCGTGATTTTCACCTTGTGATAGCCACTGTCATAGCCGTCGGAGATGGTAAGCACATGGCCGCAGTCGGCACTGAAGGTGGCTGATTTGACCTTCCTCCCATGGGAAATTGTGGCTTTTTCTACCCATGATCCATCAGCCACCAGACCAATAATTTTCGACGTTAAATCTCCACTGGCGGTGACCACATGGCGGCCATCGGGACCGAAGGTGGCCGAGAAGACCTCTCCATTATGGGAAAAGATGGCTATTTCTCTCCATAATCCATCGTCGTCATGGCCATAAATTTTCACCTTTCCATCGCCACTGGCGGTCACCATGTAACGGCCATCGGCGCTGAAGTTGGCTGAATAAACTTCGTCCTCATGATGAATGGTGGTCTGTTTTTTCCATTCTCCGTACTCCTGGGCGTAGATTTTCGCCTTGCCATCAATACTGGCGGTCACCAAATGACTGCCATCATCGCTGAAGGTGGCTGAGTTGACCTCTTCCTTATGTAAAATAATGGTTTTTTCTTTCCATGGCCCATCATCTTCATGACCATAGATTTTCACCGTGCAATTGTTAACGGTCACCAGATGGCTGCTGTCAGCGCTGAAGGTAGCTGAATCGACATAATCAACATGATAAATTTTGGCTTTTTCTTCCCATGTCCCACCCTCTTCCTGGCCATAGATTTTCGCCGTGCAATCTTCACTGGCAGTGACCAAATAGCGGCTATCGGCACTGAAGGTAGCTGAGCTGACAGTGTCATCATGTTCAATTGTGGCTTTTTCCACCCATAGCCCATCGCCCACCTTGCTATAGATCTTCACTGTGTGATCGTCACTTGCGGTCACTAAATGAGAGCTATCGGCGCTGAAGGTGGCTGTATTAACGCCTTCATCATGAAAAATGGTCCCTTTTGCTTTCCATGATCCATCGTCTTCATAGCCATAGATTTTCGCTGTGCCGTCGTCACTGGCAGTTACCAAATAGCGGCTATCGGCACTGAAGGTGGCTGACTCAACGAAGCGATCATGGGTAATGGTGGTCTTTTCTTCCCATAAACCATCGTCATTGCGGCTACAGATTTTCACCTTGTTATCTTCACCGATGGTCACCACGTGGTGACCATCGGCGCTGAAGGAAGCTGAATTAACTTCTTCATCATGGGAAATGGTGGCTTTTTTCTTCCATGATCCGTCGTCCTCCTTGTCATAGATTTTCACCTTACCATCGT
>NZ_JAHHPN010000921.1:0-2895 GCF_024606325.1 Endozoicomonas sp. ONNA1 | reverse complement strand
ACATACTAGACTGTGGGTTAGGATTTTTACGCAGTTAAAGCCCTCTGATCACGCCTGTGAAAGGCACGTATCGCAATCCCCCGGGAAACCATGTAGGTCAATCTATCAGGTGTTATCATGCCAGACTTAAAAATACCCAAGAATATTCATTATGTTGTTGTCGGTCCTATTAAAGATTGGGAGCTTACTTACCTGAAAATATGGACCAAAGTGAACCCACACCATAAAATCTATGTATCGGCTCCCAGCGATTTAATATACCAAAGAATTTTATATTCGCTGCTGTTTTCTGAGAGAATAAAACAAACTATTGAAACAGATTATCCCGCTAATATTGCGCAATTGAGACTTAGCATTTGGCAAAAAATCGATGCTTTTATGAGTAGAAACACTGCCATAGGAACAATGGATATAATGAATGGCGACTTTTCAGACAGTGTAAAGAGGTCGTTTATCACCCAATGGACTAAAACCAACCATATCTTAAATCAAATCAAAACATCTATTGAAAATGTCGTTATTAGAAGACATCTGAGTAATTTTGAAAAAGGTAATAGTGAATATATCAGGCACACTTTAAGCCTTAAAAAAACCTTGACAACCGAAAGACTTATAGGGCTTTTTCATGAATTTAATCTTGGAGGGGTATATATTGATAAAGGAATACTGCCAAGACCAAAAGTAGAGATCATTCCAAGAGGGAGCAGTTCGTTCATATCTATATTGGGAGAGGGATTGAGTTGGAGTGATAGAGAGCAGTTAGAAAGAGCCATCATACGTACTTGTTTGGAAAAAATGTTTGCAGATGGAATTATTCCTGACCCTGGCCCTTACTTTAAGGGATACGATATAAACCTGTCACAAGAAGAATACAACTTAGTTAAAAATATCGTAGAAACAAACAGTATCACAAATCTATTTGATGGTTTGAAGCAACGTGATCTAACGGATTCTACACGTTATAAAGTATTTTTCGGTAGAGAATCCGTTTTTAAAGAAAAGAGTTTACCCGGATATCTTGATGATTCAATCCAGCCAACAATATTCGAATCTCGCAAAAACAACCCATTTATAGGACTAATTATTAAAGAATCCTTATTTTTTTACAATACTTTAGAAGCTTTAAAAAAAGATAAAACAAGAAAAGAAGAACGCATACCGAGAATAAAGTCGGCTATGACTAAATTCTATAAAGATCATGATGTTACTGTCTCCGACGTAAGCATCAGTAAAGCTGCAACGATGTTATCCGAGCTTTCATACAATAACGGTAATTTTGACCACCAGATTTTCGCAAAACTAGGTTATGATGCTTTTGATAGATTAAGAAGAATGAATATCAAAAGAAGACCTACAATTATCAATACTTATGACTTATCAGTGAACAGTCCCTTCTATGATATAAACTCTTATGCCATTAATTATGACCTGCCAGAAATAGTGCCTCAGCGACCATATGAAAATTTAATAATAATTAATGTTCCTAAGATTCGGGACAATATGGTAGAGTCTTTGAGAAAGTGTTATGAACATTATAACAAGTACCGCACTCAAGATGGCAGAAGCGTTTTGTATAACATTGTTAATGATGATACAAACGTTTTGTATAACGTTTTTAATGATCATACAAAGGAAACTCTAAGACTTGAAGTAATTTCAGGAAAACCATTCAGAAATATCGGCGAAGACACTAAAGTCTTCATTACCGGGAGTATTGATTTCTCTGATATCAAGTCGAATGACATTTATCCTGTCTACTCCCGATCCTTAGTGAGAAAGCTATCATCAGTTTTAAGCCTGACGATACCCAAGGATACCAACTTGCAAAGCATAGCGTTCTCTTTTGATAACTCCGCACAAAACATCCCGGATTATGCGGGTGTATTGGATGCTAGCCAGAAAGATTATATTGTACCTGAAGTTCTGAGGGAGTTGGCCAAAAAAGGTATCCGTGCAAATTCAGCTGTTGCAGTTCGAGGGTACTTATCAGCAGGCGTTCCTCGGCAAACTACCGGTGGTGATCCTGCCAGACCGTCAACCTCGGGAGATACGCTCAATCCTGAATTAAACCGTATCGTTTTTACCCTGAATAACGACAACACCGTTGCATACACAGCCAAGTTCGGGTTGGATTCCCTTGACCCTGAAAATGAGTTTTATGCCAGACCCAAAATTGATATTCGCGAATCCACATTCACAGATCAGTTGTTCGAATCCATAATCGTTGAGGATCCGCAGGGCTCGGTCAGTTCCGAAATCCAAAAGGCTGTTCTCGAAAACCTTGTCGAAAGACAGCGTATCATTGAAGATGATTTGTTCGGAGGCATAACTGACAGGTCTACCTTTGCCGCACAGGAAGGTAGACTGCTCGATAACATAGTTGACTATCGGCTTGCCCATCCCGATCAGAGAAAAGATGCTCAAAAATTCACATTAAGCAACGACTTCCAAGCCGCGATCTTTTACGGATTAGTGGAGCAACCGGCGACTGAAAATGTTGCTTTCGTCCATCCGGATGAAAGAGAAACTAATCGCTTGAAAGACACACTCCGCCTGGCGCTGGAATCTTCCTCGTACACTGATTGGCTTGCTCGCTATGCCAGTCGTTTCACTGCGTTCAACCTGGCCAACCAGCTTGAGCGGGAAATGCACAACTTCCAGACTGAAGAAGCAAAGGCCAGGGCCTTCGAAAACCTCAAAAGACGAATAGAGGCAAGGTCATACTATATCTACAATGTCGATCCCACAACGGCAGAGGGTGCCGCCGAGCTTAACGCAGAATTCAAAAATGATTTCGACAACGTCGATCTTCTCACAGCCCAGCCACCGGGTTATTGTAGCAGGCGCCGAAGATCAGCCGATGCCAACAGCTGTAATGCCAGACGCAAAGAACTG